>DMMB01000062.1:10278-25813 GCA_003453215.1 Oscillospiraceae bacterium
CGGGGAGGGGACTAAAGACCCCTCCGGCGGCGCCGGCAGCGTTTTTCCTGCCTTCCCATTCTTGACAAAAGCCCTCTTATCCCCGTACAATGGGCAGCAGAAACCATTGCCCAAAAACGGGGAATAAGGGGGCTTTTTCTTGCGCTTCGGGGATTACCTTCACTACCGCCGCCGCGGCTTGCTGGCCGCGGCCATTTGCTGCGCCCTGTTTGCTGCCAGCTTTGCGTTATATCGTCTGCCGCTGCGGGCGGTCGCCTATCCGGCGGCGCTCTGCCTACTGGTGGGGCTGTGCTTCGCCGGCTGGGATTACCGCCGTACCCAAAAGCGCCATCGCGCCCTTTCCGGGTTGGGCAATCTTACCGCCGAATTGCTGCGGGAATTGCCCCCGTCGGAAAGCCTGGCGGAGCAGGATTTCCGCACACTGCTGCTGCACCTGCGGCAGCAGTGCACCGAACTGCAGGCCGCGGCCGATGCCCGCTACCGGGATGCCATCGAATACTACACCACCTGGGCGCATCAGATCAAAACCCCGATTGCCTCCATGCGGCTGGCGCTGCAGGGGCAGGATACCCCGCTCTCCCGCCGCCTTTTGTCCGATCTTTCCCGCATCGAGCAATATGTCGAAATGGTCATGGCCTTTCTGCGGCTGGAAGATGCCCCCGGCGACTATGTGTTCCGGGAGATTGCCCTGGATGATGTGCTGCATCAGGCACTGCGTCGTTTCTCGGCAGAATTTATCGACCGCCGCCTGCGACTGGATTACACCCCAACGGGGCTCACCGTCCTCACCGATGAAAAATGGCTTTGCTTTGTGCTGGAACAGCTGCTCTCCAATGCCCTCAAGTACACGCCGGCGGGCGGCGTGACCATCGAACTTACCGCCCCCCGCGTATTGGCCATTCGGGATACCGGTATCGGGATTGCCCCGCAGGATCTTCCCCGCATCTTCGAAAAAGGCTACACCGGCCAGAACGGCCGCGTAGATCAGCGCGCCAGCGGCCTGGGGCTGTACCTCTGCCACCGGGTCTGCGGCCATCTCGGCATCGGCCTTTCGGCCGAAAGCACGCCGGGGCAGGGCACTACCCTGCTGCTGGATTTTACCCAGTATCCACTGCATACCGAATAAACCGGGCGGCACTCCTTACAAAAATGTAAGTTTTGGCGTGGGAAATGTAAGCCGCATCGATGGCAGCGCCGGGCTTGTCCCTGCTACAATAGCAGCATAACCGCCGGCCGCCCGCCCGGGGACCGGCCACCAAAAATAAGGAGGCTGCTTTTTATGAGCATTTTGGAAGTCAGCGGCCTGCGCAAGGTTTACACCACCCGCTTCGGCGGCAGCCAGGTGGAAGCGCTGCGCAGCGTCAGCTTTACGGTAGAACAGGGAGAATACGTAGCGGTCATGGGGGAAAGCGGCAGCGGCAAAACCACGCTGCTCAATATTCTGGCGGCGCTGGATCGGCCCACCGCCGGCAGTGTAACGCTGGATGGCCGGGAGCTTTCCCGCATTGGCGATGCCGATGCCGCCGCTTTCCGGCGGGATCATCTCGGCTTTGTATTTCAGGAATTCAATCTTCTCGATACCTTTTCTCTGGAGGATAACATTGCGCTGCCGCTGGTGCTGGCCGGGAAAAACTACCGGCAAATTTCGGAAAAGCTGGCGCCCATTGCCCGCCGCTTGGGCATTGCGCCGCTGCTGAAGAAGTACCCCTACGAGGTTTCCGGCGGGCAGAAGCAGCGGGCTGCAGTGGCCCGCGCCGTAATTACCGAACCCCGCCTGCTGTTGGCCGATGAACCGACCGGCGCGCTCGATTCCCGCTCCAGCGAGGAGCTGCTGCGGCTTTTTGGCGAACTGAACCGCAGCGGGCAAACCATCGTGATGGTAACCCATTCCGTTCGGGCGGCCAGCACCGCCGGCCGGGTGCTGTTTATCAAAGATGGCGAGGTGTTTCATCAGCTGTACCGCGGCGGCCGCACCGAAGAACAGTTCTATCAGGAAATCAGCGATACGCTCACCCTGCTGGCAACGGGAGGGAAGGCGCAATGAAATTCGGACTTTATCCGCGGCTTGCCATGGCCGGCATCCGTAAAAATAAGCGGCTGTATGTGCCGTATCTGCTCACCTGCACCGGCATGGTAATGATGTACTACATCATCGTTTTCCTCCAGCACAATGCCATGCTGGAAAATATGCGCGGCGATGAAACCGTCTCCACCATTTTGGGGCTGGGCAGCTGGGTGGTGGCCATCTTCGCCTGCATTTTCCTCTTTTATACCCATTCTTTCCTGCTGCGCCGCCGAAAAAAGGAATTCGGTCTCTATAATATCCTTGGCATGGGCCGCCGCCACCTGGTGCGCATCGAAATTTGGGAAACCCTTTTTGTAGCGCTTGGCACAACGGCTGCCGGGCTTCTGTGCGGCATCGCCTTTTCCAAATTGGCGGAACTGGGCCTTTTAAATCTGATGCATGGGGAAATCAGCTACGTTTTTTCCGTCAGCACCGAAGCCATTCTGGCCTCTTTGCTCATATTCAGCGTCATTCACCTGCTGCTCCTGCTGCGGGCAGCCATTGCGGTGGGGCGCACTTCGGCCATCCAGCTGCTGCAAAGCGAAGCCGCCGGTGAAAAACCGCCCCGCGCCAACTGGTTTTTGGGGCTGCTGGGCTTTGTACTGCTGGGGGTTGCCTACTATATGGCAGTCACCATTACGGAACCGCTGATGGCGCTGGCCCTGTTCTTTGTAGCGGTTGTTCTGGTTATTTTGGCCACCTATCTCATCATGATTTCCGGCAGCGTACTGCTGTGCCGCCTCCTGCAGAAGAACACTGCCTATTACTATAATCCCCGTCACTTCGTTTCGGTTTCCTCCATGGCCTACCGTATGAAGCGCAACGGAGCGGGACTCGCTTCGGTCTGCATTCTGGCCACCATGGTGCTGGTCATGATTTCCTCCACCACCAGCCTGTATTTCGGGGCGGAAGACTCCCTGCTGGCACGCTACCCGCGGGAACTTTCGGTCAGCTACAGTGTGGAGAACACCACGTTTCTTGCGGAGGACTCGGTAGCGGAACTGCGGGAAGAGATCCTTTCCGTACTGGAAAAGGAAAACTGCACCCCGCAAAATGTCCGGAATTGGCGCAGCCTGCGCATTTCCGGCTATCTGAATGGCACCCATGCCGATTTTCCCCGCGTGGATGAAGAAACCCAGCGCAGCTACCAGCCTAATGGCGAGATATACAACTTCGTCTTTGTCCCGGTGTCGGATTACAATGCGCTTACCGGCAAGAATATCACCTTAAATTCCGGCGAAGCGGCCGTATATACGTCCCACGGCATCCGCTTTTCCGGCAAAGAGGTGGATTTCGGCTACGGCCTGCACTACGATGTAGCCGAATATCTGGATACCCCGCTGGAGGATGGCAACATCGCCATGGATATTGCTCCCACGCTGGTGCTTGTCGTTCCGGATCTGGCCGAAGCGGAACATGGTCTGGAGTCGCTGGGGCAGCGGGGCAGCCACCTGTGGAGTTACAGCTTTGATACCGGGCGGCCCGTCGAAGAGCAGGCGCTCATCAGCAATAGCCTTTACAATGCCAATATCGGTCTGCACGATAACTACGGCGAAGCCCACGGAATTCGCATCCGTACCATCGAGTGCCGCGCCATCAATGAAGCGGATTTTCTCGGCACCTACGGCGGCTTGTTCTGCCTTGGCATCATTCTCAGCGTCGAATTTCTCTTTGCCGCGGTTCTCATCATCTATTACAAGCAGATTTCGGAGGGCTACGAGGATCAATCCCGCTTCGGCATCATGCAAAAAATCGGCATGACCAAAGCAGAAATCCGCCGCAGCATCAATAGTCAGCTGCTCACCGTGTTTTATCTGCCGCTGGCCATGGCAGGGCTGCACCTGGCCTTTGCTTTCCCCATGATCCGCCGCCTGCTGCTTCTCTTTAATCTCAATAATGTTGGGCTTTTTGCGCTTACCACAGTCATCAGCTTTTTGGTGTTTGGCCTGTTTTATGCGCTTATCTACCGCATCACCGGCAATGTGTACTACCGCATTGTCAGCGATGCCGCCCGGGAATAATCACCAATTTACTGCCCAAAAGTTTTTGCATATTTTTCTTGCTTTTTGCTGCGCGGTATGCTAAACTATTGCAGTACGGTTCAGCCAATGCAAGCTAACATTGGCGCCAGGAATTCGAAAGAGGTGAAATCGCATGAAAAAAGGTATCCATCCCAAGTATGGCCCTGCTGTGATTCGCTGCGCCTGCGGTAATACGCTGGAGACCATCTCCACCGTCCCCGAAATTCGCGTAGAAATCTGCTCCAAGTGCCACCCGTTCTTTACCGGTAAGCAGAAGCTGGTAGATACCGGCGGTCGTGTTGATCGTTTCAACAAGCGCTTCAATCTGAACAAATAATCTGCAAAAGTATAAGGCGGTGCCACGTGGTACCGCCTTATTTTTACTTTGCCTTCAGCTAACAAGCGTCCATGCGCCCTACAACGGGAAAAACCAGCGCTGACGGCGTCAGAGAACCTTGAAATACACAAGTATTCCTGCGGCTCTCTTCCTTGTCATCATCTGGTTTTTCCGCGCTGTATGGTCCTGCAGAGTTTTTGAAAGACACATACCGTGTCTTTCAAAAACCGCATATCCGCTTATTATCTAAAGGCATAATGCCGCTTTTATCACTCTGCGCATGAGCAAAAGGTAGTCCCCGCCGGCAGGCGTGATTGCCAAAACCTTTTATAAGGCTCTGCGCCGCCAGGCGAGAAGCAACTAAGCCGCAGCAAGCCATTTTCTCAAAAAGGAGGTCTCCCCATGCTGGAAAGCTACCGCACCATCGCCGCCCCGGCCGAAGATGAGTTCGTGGAGAAAAAAAGCCGCTTCATCGGCTATATCGCCCCCGTCTGCACCGAGCAGGAGGCCGCCGCCTTTATCGAGACGATCCGCGCCCGCCACCGGGAAGCCCGCCACAACTGCTATGCTTATCGTCTGCGGCAGAATAATCTCGCCCGTTTTTCCGATGACGGGGAACCCTCCGGCACTGCCGGACGTCCCATTCTGGAGGTGCTGCAGCGGGAAGATCTCACCGATGTCTGCGTGGTTGTCACCCGTTATTTCGGCGGCATTTTGCTGGGAACCGGCGGCTTGGCCCGCGCCTATACCCAGGGCTGCAAAATAGCCGTCGCGGCGGCCGAAGTGCTTGCCATGCACCCGGCCGTGGAGTGTACCATTACGGCCGATTACGGCTTTTATGGCAAGCTGCAGAATCTGCTGCCCCAGTATGGCGCAGTGCTGCTGGATACCGCCTTTGAGGGGGAAGTAACGGTACGCTTCATGCTGCGGCAGGAGCGGCTTTCGCCGTTTGCCCGGGCACTGGAAGAACTCAGCGCCGGCGGTCTTGCCCCCACCCTCCTCAGCGAAAGTTATTATCCATTCCCGGAAGAGATTTAATCCATTAAAATACAGGAGGTTTCCCCATGGAGTACATTCGTCTTGGCCGCACCGGCCTTTCCGTCAGCCGCACCTCGTTTGGTGCTCTGCCCATTCAGCGCATTCCGGAAGCAGAATCGACCGCCCTTCTCCGTACCGCCTATGAAGCCGGGGTCAACTTCTACGATACCGCCAATGCCTACACCGATAGCGAATACAAGATGGGACGGGCGCTGGGCGATGTCCGCTCCCATATCATCATTGCCACCAAGACCGCCCCGGCTGCCCTGGATGTGATGCAGCAGCATTTGGAGCAGAGCCTTAAAATGCTTCAAACCGATTATATCGATATCTATCAGCTCCACTGTGCACCCAAGGTCTACCGCCCTGGCGAAGAGGACGGAATTTACGATTGGATGCTGCAAAAGAAAAAAGAGGGCGTCATTCGCCATATCTCCATTACCGCCCACCGCATCACCGTCGCGGAAGAAGCGCTGGAAAGCGGCCTTTACGATACCCTGCAGTATCCCTTTTCGGTGCTGGCCAGCCCGCGGGAACGGCAGCTGGTGCAGCGCGCCAAAGAGTTGGATGTCGGCTTCATCGCCATGAAGGCGATGGCCGGCGGCCTCATTCGCCACCCGGAGGTCACGTTTGCGTTCCTGCGGCAGTACCCGCAGGTGGTGCCCATTTACGGGGTTCAGCGCATGGCGGAACTGCAGCAGTGGCTTTCCCTGGAACAAAATCCTCCCCTGTGGAATGAGGAAATGCAGCGCCTGGCGGAGGAAGAAAAGGCGTCCCTCGGCGGGGATTTCTGCCGCAGCTGCGGCTATTGTATGCCCTGTCCCATGGGCATCGAAATTCCCAATGCCGCCCGGATGTCCCTTTTGATGACCCGCTCCCCCTATAAGCCCTACATCACCGCCGAATGGCAGGCCAAAATGCAGAAAATCAAAGACTGCATCAACTGCCGCCGCTGCGTGGCGCACTGCCCCTATTCGCTGGATACCCCCCGCTTGCTGCGGGATCAGCTTCAGTGGTACCAGGATTTCTGCCAGAAGCACCAGTCGGAGCTGGGGTAAGCCGATTGTCCCCACAGAAATATTTCATAGAAAACTGGAAAAATCTCCTCGCGCGGGCGCAGGGGCGCCAATAACGCGCATACCTGCCTGGGCGCGCGGAGAAATTTTTTCCAAAAAATTTTTGCAAAAAATTGTCCGGTTTAGCAGGAAATCGCCGGCCGGGCTGCGTATTAACTTAGTAGAGGGATTGAGCGACCCCAACCATCGATTTGACCCACCAAGGAGAGACAATATGACCATTCGAGAGCAGCAGGAAGCGCTGGAGCACGAAATCCTTTCGCCCCGGGCTGCCTTTGCCGATGAAACCAAAGGCCGGGAATGCCCCGAAGAAGAATGTCCCATGCGGACCCCCTTTCAGCGGGATCGGGATCGAATTCTGCACTGCAATGCATTCCGCCGGCTGACCCATAAAACCCAGGTGTTCCTTTCCCCGGAAGGGGACCACTACCGCACCCGGCTGACCCATACTCTGGAGGTCAGCCAGATTGCCCGTACACTAAGCCGGGCCTTGCGCCTCAATGAGGATTTGACCGAAGCCATTTCCTTGGGGCACGATCTGGGGCACACCCCCTTTGGCCATGCCGGGGAATATGCTCTGCAGGATGTTTACGATCCTGAATTTCACCATGCGGCCCAAAGCATCCGGGTAGTAACCCGGCTGGAACGGGATGGCCGTGGCCTGAACCTGACCGAAGAAGTGCGGGAGGGCATTCTGGCACACAGCGATGGCCAGGCCTGGAGCCGCACCCAGGAGGGCCGGGTGGTGCGCTATGCCGATAAAATAGCCTACATGAACCATGATATTGAAGATGCCATTCGTGCCGGCATTTTAACCGAAGAAGATTTGCCGTGGGAAGTGCGGCTGCGCTTTGGCAGCGGAAAAAGCCGCCGAATCACCGGAATGCTGCAGTCACTCATCGAACACAGCGGGGAAACGGTGCAGATGGATGAAGAAAGCGAAAAGCACTTCCTCACCCTCAAGCGGTTTTTGTTTGAGGCGGTGTACAAAAATCCGGTGGCCAAAGGCGAAGAAGGCAAGGCCAAGGATATTGTGCGGTACCTGTATGGCTACTATGTGGCCAACCCCCACAAACTGCCGGATTTTTACCGCGCCATTGCCGAAGAAGAGGGTGCCCCCCGGGCCGCCGCCGATTTTATCAGCGGTATGAGCGACCGCTACTGCGTCGATCTCTATGAAAGCATGGTCATTCCGCGCTCCTGGCCGGTGCTGTAAGCGGCACCCCGCCCGCTGCGGACTTTACCAAGACCATGGGTCGCGGTGAGAGGGTGCAGGAGATAGGTTTACCAAGGACGGGGGGAAGAAAGCCCAAAGGTATTTGCCTGATTCCTTCAGATACTTGTGGCAATCAGTGTTTGCCGTCAGACAAGAAAAACAGAGAAACAAAATCAGACAAAAAACGAAGAGAAAGGAGGGGAGAGAAGATGCTGTCCGACCAATTTTTGCAGGAGCTGAAATACCGCAGCGATATAGAGCAGGTGATCGGCAGCTATGTGAACCTGCGGCGGCGGGGAAGAACCCTTTCCGGGCTGTGCCCGTTCCACAGCGAAAAATCTCCCTCCTTTACCGTCTACCCCGAAAACCAGTCTTTCTACTGCTTTGGCTGCGGGGCCGGCGGCGATGTCATCAATTTCATCCGCCGCATAGAAAATCTGGATTACATGGAAGCCATCCGCTTTTTGGCGCAGCGGGCCGGGATGCAGGTGCCGGAGGAAGCCGGCGACGACCACACAGCCCGGCTGCGAAAACGTATTCTGGAGCTGAACCGGGAGGCGGCCCGGTACTTCCACCGCAACCTGATGAGTGAAGCAGGCCGCCCCGGTCGGGCCTATCTCATTGGACGGGGACTGACCAAGGCGACCATTACCCATTTCGGCATCGGCTTTGCCAGCGAGAGCTGGGATGGACTGGTGAGCGCCATGCGGCAGCAGGGCTACACCAAAGAGGAGCTGCTGGCAGCGCATCTTGCCAATGAGGGACAGCGGGGCGGACTTTACGATGTGTTCCGCAACCGGGCCATCTTCCCCATCATCGATTTGCGGGGCAATGTTATTGCCTTCGGCGGTCGAAATTTGGGGGAGAAAGGCCCCAAATATCTCAACAGCAGCGATACCCCGGTGTTCAAAAAAAGCCGGAATCTTTTCGCCCTGAATTTTGCCAAGAGCAGCGACCGCAAGGAACTGATCCTGTGTGAAGGCTATATGGATGTCGTTTCGATGCACCAGGCCGGCTTTACCAATGCCGTAGCCACCCTGGGAACGGCCCTGACCGAAGAACAGTGCCGGCTGATTGCCCAATACACCGGGGAAGTGGTGCTGAGCTATGACAGCGACGGCCCCGGACAGGAGGCGACCCGGCGGGCAACCGGCCTGCTGGAAGCGGCCGGGGTGAAGATTAAGGTGCTTTCCATTCCGGATGCCAAAGACCCCGATGAATTCATCAAAAAATTTGGGGCGGAGCGGTTCCAGCAGCTGATCGAGGGCAGCAGTTCCGCCACCGATTTTGCCATCCATAAGCTGCGGCAGCAGAACGATGTAACCACAGCCGAGGGCAAAGTGGCTTTTCTAAAGCAATTTGCGGTGCTGATGGCCGGGCTGCCCAACCCGATTGAACGGGAGGTTTACCTCAGCAAAATTTGCCGGGAGCTGGAGGTGGATAAAGCCGCCGTAGCCGGACAGATAGAACGGGAACAGAAAAAGCGCAGTTACCGCGACCGAAAAAAAGAGGAGCGGGAACTGATTGCCCCGCCGATGCGGGAGGGCAGCGGCCCAAACCGGGAGGACGAAATGCTGTGGCGACAGCACCCCCGAGAAATGAAAGCCGCTGAGCGGCTGCTGCAATACCTGCTGCGGAACCCCGACCGGGCCGAAAACCTGCGGGATCAGCTGCCGGAAACCTATCTGCTGAGCGAGAGGGACCGGGTACTGTACCGGGTGCTGCTGCAACGGGGACTTTCCGGGCAGGAGCTGACACTGGCCGCGCTGGGCGAAAACCTGCCCCAACAGACGGTGGATCGGGTGGCCAAATGGCTGCTGCCGGGAAGCCCGGCAGTGACCGACCAGGAGGCCGGCGACTGCCTGAAATGCCTGCAGAACCAGGCCGCCCGGATGAGCCGGGAAGAACTGGGGCAGCTGAGCGGCGAGGCGCTGCGGCAGTACATAGAAAACCTGAACCGTGAGAAAAAACACCGGGGAGAATAAAAAATCCTGCGGTGGGAAACAAAACAGAGTGCCGGCAGAAAAAACCGGCAAACCGGGATAGAGGAAAATGCCGAGGGAAGCCCAAGACCCCGCCGAGCGCCAAAAGAACGGGCGGAGGATTCCCGGCGGATCAACCACAGAAGTAAGGGGAACATTCCCCATAAGGAGGAACAACAGATGGCGACACAGGATAAAAGACAGGTACTCAAAGATCTGCTGGAAAGCGGCAAGCAGAAGGGCCGCCTGACCACCAAGGAGATCAGCGATGCGCTGGAAGAGCTGGACTACGATGTGGAACAGGTGGACAAGCTGTATGATACCTTCGAGGCGTACAACATCGAGATCATAGAAGATGATGGCGGCGAAAGCATAGCCCCGGCCAGCAATGAGGAGCTGGAAAGCGTGCTGAATGCCGACGGCATCAGCATTGATGACCCGGTAAAGGTGTACCTGAAAGAGATCGGCCGCGTGCCGCTGCTTTCCGCCGAAGAAGAGGTGGAACTGGCGATCCGGATGTCGGAGGGCGATGTGGCCGCCAAAAAGCGCCTTTCTGAAGCGAACCTGCGGCTGGTGGTTTCCATTGCCAAGCGGTATGTAGGCCGCGGAATGCAGTTCCTCGATTTGATCCAGGAGGGCAACCTGGGCCTTATTAAGGCGGTAGAAAAATTTGACCATACCAAGGGCTTTAAATTTTCCACCTACGCCACCTGGTGGATTCGGCAGGCCATTACCCGCGCCATTGCCGATCAGGCCCGTACCATTCGTATCCCGGTGCATATGGTGGAGACCATTAACAAGGTAAAAAAGGTGAACAGCCAGCTGCTGCATGAAAATGGCCACGAACCCACCAATGAGCAGATTGCTGAAAAGCTGGAAATGCCGGTGGAAAAGGTGCGGGAGATTATGCGGGTGGCGCAGGAGCCGGTTTCCCTCGAAACCCCCATCGGGGAAGAGGAGGACAGCCACCTGGGCGACTTTATTCCCGATGAGGACGCCCCCTCTCCCAGCGATGTGGCGGGCCACACCATGCTGAAGGAACAGCTGGCCGAGGTGCTTTCCACCCTGACCCCCCGGGAGGAAAAGGTGCTGCGCCTGCGCTTTGGCCTGGAGGACGGCCGCAGCCGTACCCTGGAGGAAGTGGGCAAGGAATTTAACGTAACGAGAGAGAGAATCCGGCAGATAGAGGCCAAGGCCCTGCGTAAGCTGCGCCACCCCAGCCGCAGCAAAAAGCTGAAGGATTTTCTGGAATAAAGGGGAGGGAGAATGGTGCATATTACCCTGGAATCCGACTATGCAGTGCGGATTGTGTATTGCCTGGCCCAGAATGGCGGGCGAATGGAGGCGGCGGCCATAGCGGAGCAGACCGGCGTAACGCTGCGCTTTTCGCTGAAGATCCTGCGGAAGCTGGTGGCAGGGGAGCTGGTGAAAAGCTACAAGGGCGCCGGCGGCGGCTATGAGCTGGCCAAGGACCCGAAAGAAATTTCGCTGTACGAAGTGATAGAACAGGTGGAGGGGCCCTATGCCATAAGCCGGTGCCTGAACGAGGACGACTACACCTGCAACCGCAACCGACAGGCCTGTATGGTGTGTAAATTCAGCCGTATCTATGCGGATATTTCTGAAATGGTGCGTGAGAAGCTGGAAAGTATTAAATTCGGCGATGTGCTGGATGAGCCGTAAACCGAATAGTATTATGAAAAAAGAGCCCCTGCGAGGGCTCTTTTTTTGATGGTGCGGTGGGAATAGGACAGATGGAGACCCCAAAAACCCCCGACCGGGAACCCCGGCCGGGGGAAATGCTATGTACATGGGAACAGGTGCCGTATGGCCCTTTCACCTCCCGTTATGCGGTGGGAGCGCCCGGTTTGGAGTAGAAAAATCAGGAGTTGCCGCCTGCGGGGGTATCGCTGCTGGAAGACTGTGCGGCCTGTTTCTCCTTAATGGCCTGTTCCAGAGCGGCATTGATGGGATAATCGGCTGCATTGATGCCAAGGCCGGCAGCGGTGGCTTCCAGATTGGCGCGAATGGAGCGGACTTCATTCAGCTTGCTGGTGACCGAAGCGGCATCGGAATTTTGGACGGAATCGGCAGCGGCGGGATCCAGTGCACGAATGGCGGCCAGATCGGCCTGACGCTGGGTTTCCTGATCTTTGGCGGTCTTTTTATCCTGCAGCTCCTGCTTTTTGGCGACGAGCTGATCGTAGGTCATGCTCTTGAGAGTCGCTTCATCCACACTCTCACCCAGTTCTGCGGCCAGCGTCTTGATATCGCTGATGAGGGTAGCCCGCTGGGCGGCCTGCTCGGTGAGTTGGGCCTTGATGGCCTTCAACTCATCGAGGGTTTTATTCTGCAGTTCGCTTTCCGAGGGGTGGCCTTCGATGGCGAGAATCTCTTTAATAAGAGCATCGCGCTGGGCCTTCTGCTTCTCATTGACGACCTGCTGCAGCGCCGGGTTACTGGGATACTTCTTGATCTCATCGCTGGTCATGCCGGCCGCTTTGGCGGCGGCTTCCAGCGTGGCGCGCTCCTGCTGGAGAGCAGAGAGCAGCGCCTTGAGGTCATCGAGGGTCATATCGGTGAGGGCGGCGCCATTGGAGCCGGTAGCATTGGGATTGAGCACCTTGATGGCTTCGATGGTCTTATCGATTTCGGCCTTGTTCTTGGCTTTATCGACGGCCTTTTGCAGATCGGAAAGGTTCATCTTATCCATTTCCGCCTGGGTCAGGCCGGCCTTGAGGCCCTCGGCCTCCAGCGCCTTGCGGGTGGCTTCGGCCTTGGCAATGGCGGCGGAAAGGTCATTCCAGTTATTGTACTGGCTGATCTGATCGGCAGTGAGGTACTTCTGCGCCTTTTGCTGGTTGGCGGTCAGGGTATTCTTCAGCGTATCGCCGGAGATATTGAGATCCTGAACATCGGTGACGGAAAGATAGGTCTTCCAATCCTTCTGCTTGGCAAGCAGTTCGTAGCGGCTCTGCAGCTGGCTCCACTTGCTGGCAAACAGCTTGGTATCATTGAAGAGCGGAACCTTTTCGCCATTGACGGTGACTTCCTGCTGCAGGACATCCAGACGTTCCTGGCAGAGGGCGAGCTTTTTGCTGGCGGTGTTGCTGTCGGTTTCATCCTGAGTCAGCAGCATGGTGAACAGCTTTTTGCGGTACTCGATGCGTTCCTTGATCTGCTTGGGGGTAAGGCCTTCGGCCAGTTCTTCCGCCGTCATGCAGCGTTCGGCCTGGGCCGCACGTTCCTGCGCCTTTTCATAGAGTTCGGCGGTGGTCATATTGGAGGCTGCGGCAATTTCCTCTTCGGTGAGCCACAGTTCGATGTAAGCCTTCTGTTCCTTTTCCAGTTCTTCGGCGGCCTTCTTATCCTGCTGCTTCTTGATGTACTCATACCACTGCTTGGGCATCAGCGGGTTGGGGTTCAGGGTAGCGGCATTGACATTGACGGCTTCGCTTTCGCCATCGCGCAGTGCGCGGGAGAAGATAACCAGACGGGCGATGAGCTTATTGGTATCGGGATCGCGGAAGCTGTAATCGCAGGTGGAAAGGGTGAGCAGACGGTCACTGGCTTTGACATCTACGGTTGTTTTGATAATGGAACGCTCCATGATCTTTTCGATGTACTCGTTCTTGGCGGCGTCATTATCGCTATCGATGAAATTGTGATAATCGAAATCGGGGTCATCGGCTTTGCACACGACCACGGCAAAGATTTTGTACATATCCTTGCGGTAGACGCTATTGTAGCTGATGAGCGGGTGCTGCTGGTAGTAGCTGAGCTTTTTGTAAGCCTGCAGGTAGCCGAACATGGTACCATCGCCCATATTGTGGCCGTAAATGACGGTATTGTAGGAGGGCTTGGATTGATCGACGCGGAAATCAACATAGGGGATGCCCCAGTCATTGTACTTGCCGTCGATATCGGCACGATGATATTTATCGTTATCTTCTGCCTGCACTACGGCATAATCCAGCTTGGTATCCGGAATTTTGACCCAGCCGGCAATATCGGGATTGCGCTGGTAGAGCGCTTCGAACCCATGAATGTATTCTTTGGGGTAGCCATCGACCGAAATATCGGTGGTGCCATCGGGATCGTACAGGCTGGCCAATTCATCGGAAAGATTTTTATTCTTGATGGACTGCATCTTATTATTGATGATATAGATGGCGGAGGCCAGGAAAACGAGAACGCAAAGCCCCAGGGCGATAATGCGGATCTTATCGTTTTTGGTCAGCGTCTTCATCTTGATGCGCTGAATGAGATTGGTGCCCTTGACGTCTTCGGCAGAGACTTCTGTTACGGCAGGGCGTTTGGTACGGGTTTTCTTTTCCATAGAAGGTTTCGATTCCTTTCCGGAAGTATTGGCAGTTTTGGCATAGGCGCCGCGGGCAAACAGCGAACCGATGCCGGCGCGTTTTTCCAGTTCGGCGTGTTCGATGCCGCCGGGGAGCTGTTTGGGGTACTGGGCGGTGTAGAGCCGCAGGACATTGAGGGCCTGCCAGACGGCGACCTGCGGGGTATCGGCCCGGCGAATTTCCGCGACGGAGAGTTTGCGGTTCCAGATGCGGTTTTTATCGGCCAGGGCGACGTGCAGCTGCCCGCTGCTGACCTGACAGTAAACGCCAAGGCCCAGCGCGGTGTGCCCGGCGCGGCGACTCTGCTGCGCCAGCAGCCCGGCGATGAGGGCAGCGTTTTCATCGGGGACCTGCAGGAACCGTTTGGGGATTTCCAACTCCTGCCCGATGTGGGTGTCATTGTAGGAGGCGCGGTAACAGCCATTGGCGCCCAAAACCGAGGAGAGCTGCTGCTGCAGCAGACCATCGGTGCCCCATTCCGCAGTGGCGACGGTAAGACCGTGACGGGTAAGGCCATCCACGACAATTTGGGGCAGAGGACGATTGCCGATGCAATAGAGGTAGATTCCGAAGGTTTGCTGCATATGGCCGATGGCCCGCTGCAGGTAATCATCGGCTTCCGCCTGGGTGGCGCCGGTAGCCTCTATGTAGATTTCGTAATCCCCGCACTGGTGGCGGGAAGTCAGTTTGAGATGGGGGCTTTGATTGAGACGGGTGATTTCCTGCGGGACCGAGAACTGATCCAGCTCCAGCACCCGGACGGTGCCGTAACTGGCCGCAAGACCGGCCAATTTACCCAGCAGAGGGCGAACTTCCGAGGAATAGAGCGCGGAGAGTTCGCCGGGGAGGGCGGGCAGCGCCATTAACAGCTGCCGGCGGGCAGCGATGGCATAGCCCTGCACCAAACCCTGAGAATTGGGCAGCAGCGTGGCCCCGGAGGGGAAAGAAGCAAAATCGGCCAGCTGCTCGTAGCCCAGGGTAAGTCCCATGCGGGCGGCGCGGGCTTCCAGCTGCTTCTGCAGGGCGGCATCGGTGGCGACGGAGCGTTCCAGGCCGCCGCAGATGACCCGCAGTGCGGTGGAAACAGCAGCGGGTTCCGGGGAGAGCAGCAGGGCTACCGCTTCGCTTTGCCCCATGGCCTGCCGCAGGGCGGCAAACAGCTCGGTGGTTTCCGGGCGGCAGATAGCGTAGGAAAGTTCCGCCGAAAGGGAGGCGGTTTCCTTTTTGAGATACTGGTAGGCGGTATCGAAGGTGGGTTGGTACTGCGCTTCGCTGCCTACGGCAAGAATGGTGATCTTCATGGGACGGTGTTTTCCCTCCTATGGATAGACACAATAAGATAAATTTAGCATACCGCAGATTTTTTTCGCGGTTGCAAATAGAATACGAATAAGATGTGAATTTTGTCGGATGGAAAATATTTTTCGGCAGATGGGTGG
>DMMB01000092.1:0-1713 GCA_003453215.1 Oscillospiraceae bacterium
TGCCCCGCCGTTAGGCGAGAAGATACTAAGTTATAAAAGGGTCACGGTGAGAGGGTGCGGGAGCTAATTTTATCCCCCCGCTGGCGTACAAAATTTTCTATATTCGTAAACTTTCCCTTAATTTTTGTGTACTATGTACCTTTTCCCTGCAAAAAATATGCGATTTGCAGGTATTAGTGAAAGGACCTTTTACCGGCATACTGTCCTCTTCTTTTCGGCCCCTCTCCCCGAACAATCATCGAGAGCCTTTTTCCCCCGAACGGTCAAACCGGGGCTGCCGGTACATTCTGGGCGGATCTCATCGGGCCAATCGGAGATCTGCTTTTATGGGAACCGGCCTCCCGCTGCCCCTTGAAAATTGAATAAAAAATTTTCCCTTTTGGCCTGCGCCCCCACGCGGGAAACGGAGATATATCAGTTGCACCCCGCATAAAAATGTGGTATGATAAGCTGTATTATTCCGCAGTTTTGGAAAGGGGTTTTCCTGATGTCTCATCCGAAAAAGGTTGTTGCCGTCCTGTTTGGCGGCGCTTCTACCGAACATGATGTTTCCCAGCTTTCCGTTACCTCCGTCCTCCGGGAGCTGGATCGCCATAAATACGAAATTCTGCCGGTTGGCATCACCCGGGAGGGCGAATGGTTCCTCTACTCCGGCGAACTGGAACAGATCACCGATGGCCGCTGGGAGCAGAGCGACGCCCTGACTCCCTGCCTGCTTTCTCCGGTACCGGCCCACCACGGCCTGCTGGTGCAAAAAGCCGATGGCTGGCAGCCGGTCTCCGTTGATGTGGTTTTCCCGGTGCTGCATGGCATGAATGGCGAAGACGGCACCCTGCAGGGGCTTCTGGAACTGGCCAAACTGCCCTATGTGGGCTGCGGCGTCACCAGCAGTGCCAACTGCATGGATAAAGATATTGCCAAGCGACTGTTTGAGGAAGCCGGCATCCCCATTGCCAAGGGTTTTACCGTTTACCGCGGCGAAGTTCCCCCCGCGGCCGAACTGGCCGCCAGGGTGGAAGCCGAACTGGGCTGGCCTGTTTTTGTCAAGCCGGTCGATCTCGGTTCTTCGGTGGGGGTCAGCCGGGCCTGTAATGCCGAAGAACTGCAAACCGCCATGGAAACCGCCCTCCGCTACGATTACAAAGTGTTGGTGGAAGAGGCCATTCATGGGGCCGAAGTGGAGTGTGCCATCATGGGCAATCACCACAATGCCATTGCCAGCGATGTCATCGGCGAAATTGTGCCGCTGCGGGAAATGTACGACTACGAGGGGAAATATCTGGATGGTTCCACCCAGCTTTATATCCCGGCCCGCATCCCGGCCGAACAGGCCGAACAGATCCGCCAGACGGCAGTAAGGGCCTATCGGGCGCTGGATTGCCGCGGCCTTTCCCGGGTGGATTTTTTTGCCCTGCCCGATGGCACCCTCCGGCTCAATGAAATCAATACCCTGCCGGGCTTTACCAGCATCAGTATGTTCCCCAAGCTGTTTATGGCCAGCGGTTATACATATCCCCAGCTGCTGGATCGCCTGATTGAACTGGCGCTGGAACCCCGCTAAACCGCTGTTTTCCCTCTGCATTTTCCCATTTCCACGAAAGGAGGCGTCCCTATGGATCCGCGTCCCATCGGCGTATTCGATTCCGGCCTTGGCGGTCTTTCCGCAGTGCGGGTTCTGCGGCGCCTTTTGCCGTCGGAACCGATTGTATATCT
>DMMB01000092.1:1897-2450 GCA_003453215.1 Oscillospiraceae bacterium
CCGTCGGAACCGATTGTATATCTGGGCGATACCGCCCGTATGCCCTACGGCAGCCGCCCCGCCGGAGAAATTGACCGCCTGACCGGAGAACTGACCGGCTGGCTGCTGCACCAGAATGTAAAAGCGCTCATTGCCGCCTGCGGCACCATCAGCTGCAATGCCGGTGAAACACTGCGCCGACTGCCGGTTCCCTGCTTTGATGTGGTAACGGCTGCCGCCATTGCCGCGGCCCGCGCCACCCAAAATGGAAAGGTCGGCCTGGCGGCCACCGCCGCTACGGTACGCAGCGGCCGCTTTGCCCGGGAAATTGAAACCCGCACCGGACAGGCTGTGACCGCCGTCCCCTGTCCTCAGCTGGCTCCCATGATTGAAAGCGGCATGACGCCCCAGGAGCCGACGCTGGTCGCCGCTGTAACCGAATACTGCCGGCCCTTTCTTCAGCAGGGAGTGGATACGGTGGTGTTGGGCTGCACCCATTACCCTTTGGCCGCCGAAGCTTTTGCCAAGGTACTGGGGCCGCAGGTCACACTGATTGACTGCGGCGGGGAAGCGG
>DMMB01000092.1:2672-3410 GCA_003453215.1 Oscillospiraceae bacterium
GGGCCGCCGCCGAAGCGCTGGGACAAGCCCGCCTGCTGACAGAGGGAACCGTTCCCGCCGCGGAAAGCTATTGGTTTACGGCTCTGCCGCCGCAGGCCGCCCGGCAAACCGCCTGCCGTCTGCTGGGGGAAGAAATTACCCCACAACTGCTGCCGCCGGAAGAACTGAACGCATTTTCCACACGATAAGGTTCTTCCGGGCCAAAATACTGCCAAGCCGAAAGGAGGAAGCGCCCCATGAAAACCGAACAGGAAAACTGCACCGTTGCCGTCCGCGGCATCCAGCGGGTGGAAGGCGATGAAGATGTGGTGGAACTGGTGACGGGCGGACGCTTTACCGTCCACAGCGGCCGCTGGCTCATCCGGTACGAAGAAAGCGACGATACCGGCTATGGCGGCTGTCATACCTCCCTGCGGTTCGATCCCGAAAAAGGACAGGTCATTCTGCTGCGCACCGGGGCAGTGCACTCCCAGCTCATTGTAGAGGAGGGCAAACGCCACCAGTGCACCTATGATACCGGCTGCGGCACCATTATATTAGGGGTGAACGGCAGCCGCATCGCCGCCGACCTGGATGAACAGGGCGGCACGCTGGAATTCCACTATTCCCTGGATGTCAACACTGCGTTGGTCAGCGAAAATGATGTCTATATTACCGTCATTCCTCGATAATTTTTCTTCCCGCTGCCCGGGGCGGCGCCCGCAGGGCAAGCCGCCTGCGGCGGCTTCGGCGGCCCCA
>DMMB01000059.1:0-2840 GCA_003453215.1 Oscillospiraceae bacterium
TTCAAGGGTTTCATTGTGGGGAACAGCAGGACATCGCGGATGGAGGCCGAATCGGTCAGCAGCATCACCAGGCGATCCACGCCAAAGCCCAGACCGCCGGTGGGCGCCATGCCGTATTCCAGCGCGGTCACAAAATCATAGTCCACTTCGGCGCGGGTATTGGGGTCCTCGCGGCGCTTAGCTTCCACCTGCCGCTCAAAACGTGCTTTTTGGTCAATGGGGTCATTCAGCTCGCTAAAGGCATTGCCGTACTCCGTCGCGCAGATAAAATACTCAAAGCGCTCGGTAAAAGCAGGGTCTTCCGGCTTGCGTTTGGCCAGCGGGCTGTTTTCCACCGGGTAGTCATAGATAAAGGTCGGCTGAATGAGGTTTTCCTCTACATAGGCATCAAAGAACTCCGCCAGTACGGTGCCCTTGGTCGCATCTGCCGGAACTTCCACGTGCTTTTCCTTGGCCGCCGCGCGGGCGTCCTCGTCGCTCTTCCAGTCGTAGTAGTCCACTCCGGCGTACTTTTTCACCGATTCCGCCATAGTCAGGCGCTCCCAGTGACCCAGATCCAGCTCTACGCCCTGGTAGGTGATCTTGGTGCTGCCGCAGACATTCTGCGCCAGGCGGGTGTACAGTTCTTCCACCAGGTCCATCATGCCCTTATAGTCGGTGTAGGCCTGGTACAGCTCCACCGTGGTAAATTCGGGGTTATGCTTGGTATCCATACCCTCATTGCGGAAAATGCGTCCCACTTCATACACGCGGTCTATTCCGCCTACGATAAGCCGCTTGAGGTACAGCTCGGTCTCAATCCGCAGATACATATCCATATCCAGCGTATTGTGATGGGTCACAAAAGGACGGGCGGAGGCGCCAATCTCCAGCGGCACCAGAATGGGAGTATCTACCTCCAAAAAGCCCTTTTCATCCAGATATCGGCGAATTTCCGTAAGAATACGGCTGCGCTTATAGAAAGTCTCGCGCACCTCGGGGTTGACGATCAAATCCACATAGCGCTGGCGGTACCGGGTATCGGTATCCCGCAGCCCATGGAACTTCTCCGGCAGGGGCAGCAGCGATTTGGAAAGCAGCTTGATGTGGGTGGTGTGAACCGAAATTTCGCCCTTCTGGGTGCGGAATACAGTGCCCTCTACGCCCAGAATATCACCAATGTCCCACTTCTTAAAGTCGGCATAGTCCTCTTCGCCCACATCATCCCGGCGCACATAAACCTGCAGCCGTCCGGTGGAATCCAGCAGATCCATAAAGCTGGCCTTTCCCATCACGCGGCGGCTCATCATGCGGCCGGCAATCCGCACCGTTTTGCCTTCCAGTGCCTCAAAGTTATCGCGGATTTGCTGGTTTTTGGTATCCCAGTCATATTTGGTAATCTCATAGGGGTTCTTGCCGGCTTCGCACAGGGCGGCCAGCTTGTCCCGGCGCACTTTCACCTGTTCGTGTAGACGCTCCTCTTCCTCCTCGGCCTCCGCCGCCGGATTCATGACCTTTTCTTCGCTCATATTTGTCCTCCTTCATCGGCCGCAGGCTTTCCCTGCGCCGGGGTACATGCTTATACAAAATATATTTTACACTAATTTGCGGCCCAGGGCAAATAAAAAAGCAGAAAAGTTGGGCGCTTTTCTGCCTTTTTGCCGGGTAAATTACTTGCTGATATCCAAAATGACCATCTCGAAGGCGCCGCCGGGGGCTTCCACCACTACGGTTTCGCCCTTCTTGTGGCCAATCAGCGCATGGCCTACGGGGGATTGATCGGAAATGGTGTTCATCTCGTGGCCCACTTCCATGGCACCCACGATAAGGTACTCGCCCTCTTCTTCCATATCCTTATCCAGCACCTTCACTTTGGAACCAACGCCTACCACATCCAGGGAAAGGCTATCTGTGTCCACGATGGCTACGTGTTTCAGCTGTTCTTCCAGCACTGCAATACGGGCTTCAATTTCCGCCTGCTCATTTTTGGCGGCGTCGTACTCGCTGTTTTCGGAAAGGTCGCCATAGCCGCGGGCAATCTTGATTTTCTCTGCAATTTCACTGCGTTTGGTTGTTTTCAGCTCTTCCAATTCTTTGGCCAACTCATCGTAGCCGGTCTGGGTCATTTGAATGGTGTTTACCATGAAATACAGCTCCTTTACGGTGGGCGTGCTTGCTTCCGCCGCCCGACGTTAATTCAATAATTATAGTTGGTTCTTCCCCACTTGTCAAGAGTGTAACAGCCTTCCCAGCTCGGTAAAATCCGCCAGTCGTCCATCCATGCGGCACCGGCCTATTTCCAGTGGCAGCGCCACGCGCCGGGTTCCGCACTCCAGTATCATGCCCCAAAAGGCAGTCGGTTCCACGCCCGGCGGAACTTCCGTCCAGCGTTCCGGCGGCAGCGCCAGTTCCAGTCGGTTTACGGTCGGGCTGCCCTGTATCCCACTGCGGTCCGCCGCCAGCACCGGCCGTCGCACCCGCAGTACTCCTGTGGGGTAAGGGGCCGCGCACAGGGTACAGTCCTCCAGTTCGGTCGGGGTCTCCGCCCACAGCAGCGGCAGACCATATTCCTCCCGCAGCAGCGTTTCTGCCGCCGTATAGCGGCTGCGCCGCAGCGTGTATACCTTTATCCCCCGGCAGCAGTTCGCCCACTCCCCGCAGGCCCAGGGGGCAATCCCCTGCGGGTCCAGTATTCCCAAAAGGCCTCCGCCTCTTTCCCGGAACTGCTCCATTCCCTGCCGGGCGGCCGCCACCGTCAGCCTTGCTGTAAAATCCTGCGGCCGGTATTCGCGGATGGGGCAGCCCTGCGGCGGCAGAAGTTCCGGCGGCAGCAGGACCGGCGTGCGCGGCCGGGGGCACAG
>DMMB01000059.1:3024-3290 GCA_003453215.1 Oscillospiraceae bacterium
AGCGGCCGGGGGCACAGCTGTGCCAGCCGGTTCCATGGCAGCTGCTCCGCCGCGCCATGCCACACCACATATCGGTATCGGTTCCCCCCGCAAAAGCGGTCCTCCCATTCCAGCGTCTCTCCCCGCAGCCACCGTCCCAGGCGCTGCCGCAGCGGCTCTTTTTGGCCCTCTATTGCCACAGCTACAAACATTCTCAGCCCCCCTTTGCCTGTCCTATCTCTATCCTATGCCGGGGCAGCGGGTTTTAGCACCGGGCCCGCAGGGCC
>DMMB01000059.1:3520-10742 GCA_003453215.1 Oscillospiraceae bacterium
TAGGGGGGCGGCTTGCAGCCGCCCCCCTAAAGCCGTCCTGCGGACGGCTTGCCCTGCGGGCCCTTTCTTTTTCTCCCTCCTCCACCTTTTGCGGCAGCAAAAAAACTGCCGGTCCCTTCCCCGGAACCGACAGTCTGCCTTTTTATTCTGTTTATCGAATGGCCGCCGCCAGAACCTCCAGCGCCTTTTTGTAAGGGGCATCCAGTTCAATGTTGCCCATCACGTCGCCGCGGTTGCCTTCGCTCGCCGCCAGCTCCACCTCATAGTCGGGAGCCACACCGGAATCGCCAAAGGTCTTTTGCTTTGGGCCGGCATACTGCGCCGTAGTAACCTGAATGGCCGAACCGCCGGAAAGCTTAAAGATTTCGGTAATATCGCCGTTACCGGCGGTGCGGGCGCCTACCAGCTTCGCCCGGCCAAAATCCTGCAGCGCCATCACAAACAGTTCCGCGGTGCCGCCGGTTGTCTCATCGGCCAGCACTGCAATGGGCACATCCCAGTAGTTGGCATCGGATTCCGCCACAGCGGTCAGGTTCCCGGCTTTATCGCGGGAATAGGCCACCGTCCCATAGGGCAGCAGCGGATCCAGCAGCCGCACCGCATAGGAAAGCTCATTGCTGGTAATCCCGCGTACATCCAGCAGAATTCCCTTGACACCCTGCGCCTTCAGGGTATTCAGCTGTGTAATAAACTGGTCAGCCGTATTGCTGCTCCACTCGGTAAAGCTGATGTAGGCAATATCATCATTGGCCATAGTGCTCTTTACCGTCGGTACGTCAATCGCGCGCAGCGTCAGCTCATAGTTGTTTTCCTGGCTATCCTGCTGCACCGTCAGCGTCACTTTTGTGCCGGCTTCCCCGCGCAGGCGGCCTGCCATGCTTTCGTTGTTGTTTTCGGTTACACGGGTGCCATTCACATTGGTGATAAGCGCCCCTACCTTGATTCCTGCCATCTGGGCCGGAGAATCGGGATACACTTCCTTCACCAGCAGATAACCGGAAGAATCCATCTCGGTTACCAGGCCCACGCCCACATACTT
Organism: Oscillospiraceae bacterium; assembly: GCA_003453215.1. Classification (GTDB taxonomy): domain Bacteria; phylum Bacillota; class Clostridia; order Oscillospirales; family Ruminococcaceae; genus Angelakisella. The sequence continues at coordinate 4,560 of DMMB01000059.1, forward strand.
TCCGCTGCCGGATTGGGTATAGGCCTCGTATTCCGCTGCTGTAAAGTAGCGGGCATTGCTGTCCTCCAGGCCATCAATGTATCCGCGGGCAATGGCCTCCTGCAGCTCCTTTTCATCAATGGAGCCGTAGTAGTTTTCCCGCACATAGAGGTCCACTTCGTGCAAAGCGTTGTACATCTTTTCCCGTTCGGTAATGCCTGTCATTTTTACATTAAACAGGTTCATCGAATAGATCATCGTAAGGGAAAAGGCAACCGCTGCCACAATGGCCATATAGGCGATGGCCGCGCCGAGCGAAATTTTTTTGTTCATGCTGTTTATGCTCCTGTTGTAACGCTGCTTACCTGCAGTGCCCGCACAGTGCCATTACAGATAATTAAGCGGATTGGTATGCGCGCCGTTGCGGCGAATTTCAAAGTGGAGATGGTAGCCGGTGGACCAGCCGGTGGTGCCTACATAGGCAATGGTCTGGCCCTTGGTTACGGTATCTCCCACACTTACGGCCACCGAAGTGCAGTGGGCATACAGGGTGGAAAAGCCGCCGCCATGGTCAACAATCAGATAGTTGCCATAGCCCCAGGCGCGGCCGTAACCGGCGCCGGTGCGTACATAAATAACCGTACCGGAAGCGGAAGCCCGAATGGGCGTATTGGCCGGAGCGGGGAAATCCACGCCGGTATGGTAATCGGTATTATTAAAGCGCCAGCCGTAGTAGCTGCTGATATAAGTATAGCCATTGACCGGATAGATAAACCCGGTGGTGCTGTAATCCACCTGGCTGCCGTTGCCGCTGTTGGCAGCATAGATGGCATCAATATCCGCCTGGATCTGCTTCATCTCTTTTTGGATGGTAGCCTGATCGGCCAGGTATTCCTGCTCCATCTTTTTAATATCCTGCAGGGTGCTTTCCACTTCGGTTTTCTGGCTGGTCAGGCTTGCCTTTTTGCTTTCGGCCGTCACCTTGGTATCTGCCAGGTCCTCTTTTTCCGCCTGCATCTGCTGCTGCAGATCCCGCAGTTCGGTTATGTTGTCGGAAAGGGTTTGCAGCAGGGCGCTGTCATGCTCCGAAATCCGGCTGAGGTATTTGCCGTAGCTGAGGTAGCTGCCCAGACTATCCACGCCAAAAACCATGCCCAGCATACTGGTTCCCACGCTGGTCTTATAAATGGAGCGGATCCGCTTCATAAAAAGATCCTGCTGTTCCAGCACTTCGGCGCTCAGTTCATTGATGCGCTCTTCCTTATCGGCAATATCATTCTGCAGATAATTGATCTTATTATCCAGCAGGGTAATCTGCTTCTGGGTCGTCGTAATCTGGTTGTTCAGGTTATTGCGGATCGCTTCCTGCTTTTCCTTTTCGGTCTTGGTCTGGTTCAACTTATCCTTCAGCGCCTGCTGCTGCTTTTCCAGCTCGCTGTACTGGTCGTTCAGGTGATCCAGCGTGCTGTCGGCATAAGCGGTAATGGGGGTCGAAACCACCAGCACCGCTGCGCACACCAGGGCTGCAAAAATTCGCTTGCTTATGCTTTTCATGCTATTTGCCTTGTCCTTTCCGTTTGCTCGTCTGCTGTGTACTTTTCCGTCAAACTTCAGGCTGTCCTGCCGGGAGCCTGCCTTTATACAGTGTCCTGTCAAGGCCGGTTTTCCTGCATTAAACTTTAAGATATTTTCCAACAAAGATGAAGCTGCCAGCCACTCCAAACAGCACCCCTGCCCCTACAAAGCCCAGCAGCATCTGCGGGGCGATGGAAACAAAGGGAATGAGGCTCTGGTAGGCCAGCTGCAGCCAGCCGCTGGCCGATTGGCCCACCCACTGGTACAGGAAGTGGGTTCCCACCCACAAAAGGCCAAAGGCGATGAGGGCTGAAATCAGGCCAATCACCATGCCCTCCACCAAAAAGGGGAAGCGGATAAAGGCATTGGTGGCGCCGACATACTTCATGATATTGATCTCCCGGCGGCGGTTAAAAATCGTCACCCGGACGGTATTGGCAATGATAATGATGGAAACCACCATCAAAATGGCAACAATGGTAAGCCCCGCCACATGAATGGCTGTTTTAATGCCCACCAGCGTTGTGGCTACTTCATTGCTGGATTCCACGCTTTCCACTCCGGAAAGTCCCTCCAGCGTTTTTACCGTTTCCGGCAGGTTTTCCAGGCTGTTTACCTTCAGCCGGAAAGAAGACGGCAGCGGATTTTCATCGGCATACTGCTCAAAGCCCTCCAGGAAGCTCTGGCTGCCCAGCGTGTCGCTCAGTTCTTTCAGGGCGTCCTCTTTGCTGATGTATTGCTTGGAGGCAATATTGGGCAGAGCGTCAATCTGCTCTTTCAGCACCTCAATGCCGGCGCTGCCCAGATCATCATCAATCCAGACCACGACCTCATTAAAGCTTTCCACATAGCCCATCAGGGAATTGATATTGAGGGAAAGCAGCAGCGCTCCGCCAATCAGCACCATACAGGCAATCAGTACGCCGATGGAAGCCACCGACATCTGCCGGTTGGCGCGGATATTGCGCAGACCCTCTTTTACCAGATAACCAAAGGAATTTTTAAACATGGGAAGCACCTCCCTGATCCCGGATAATGCGTCCCTTTTCCAGTGTCACGGTTCTGTGGTGGAAATGATTGACCAGTTCATGCTCATGCGTCACCATCAGGATGGTGGTTCCGGTTTTATTAATCTCGTCCAGCAGCTCCACAATCTCGTAGGAAAGCTCCGGATCAATATTCCCGGTCGGTTCATCAGCAATCAGCAGGTCGGGGTTATTCACCAAAGCGCGGGCCAGCGCCACACGCTGCTGTTCTCCACCGGAAAGTTCCGGCGGCAGGCACTTGTATTTATCGTCCAGCCCCAGCAGGTTCAGGATATAGGGCACCCGCCGGCGGATAAAGCGCCGCGGCACCCCCGTTACCTGCAGGGCAAAGGCCACGTTATCAAAAACCGACATGGTCGGAATCAATCTAAAATCCTGGAACACCACGCCGATGGTGCGGCGAAAATAGGGAATTTCCCGCTGCTTCATGTGGATCAAATCCCGGCCGTTTACCGTTACTTCTCCTTCATTGGGCACTTCCTCCCGCAGCAGCGTTTTTATAAGGGTACTTTTTCCGGCGCCGGAATGGCCCACGACAAAGACAAATTCGCCTTTTTCAATATGTAGATCCACCCCATCCAGTGCGCATACGCCGTTGGGGTAGGTCTTGGTTACTCCTTGCAGATCAATCAAGGGATACACCGCCTTGCTTATTTAGGATATTGGGTCAGCCCTTAAATGACATTCGTGCTGTCTTTTAGTACTTCACAGGGTTTGCGGTCAGGTATTTCTTCACCATCAGCGCCACCTTAAAGATGATGGCATGGTCAAATTCCCGCAGATCCAGTCCCGTCAGCTTTTTAATCTTTTCCAGACGGTACACCAGCGTATTGCGGTGAACAAACAGCTTGCGGCTGGTCTCGGAAACATTCAGGTTATTCTCAAAGAACTTCTGGATGGTGAACAATGTCTCGTGATCCAGGCTTTCGATGGAACCTTTCTTAAATACCTCGCGCAGATACTGCTCGCACAGGGTGGTGGGCAGCTGATAAATGATACGCGCAATGCCCAGGTTGTCATAGCTGACAATCAGCCGTTCGGTATCGAACACTTTGCCAACTTCCAGCGCCGCCTGTGCTTCGCGGAAGGAACGGGCCAGATCCTTGATGCCGGCAATGACGCTGCCGATTCCCACCTGCGCCTTGGTGTAAAATTCCCCGCCCAGGGTATCCACAATGGAACGGGCCAGTTTTTCCAGGTCGCGGCTTTCCACCCCGGGTTTTACTTCCTTCACCAGTACAATATCCGTCTCGCTGACATTAAAGACAAAGTCCTTCTGCTTATCCGGGAACAGATTTTGCACTACATCAAAGGCCGAAACGCTGCTGTTGGCCTGAACCCGTACCAGCAGCACCGCGCGGCTGGCATCGGAAGAAAAGTGCAGCTCCCGCGCCTTGGCAAAGATATCGCCGGGCAGAATGTTATCCAGAATAATATTCTTGATAAAGTTGCCGCGGTCGTATTTTTCATCGTAATACTGCTTGATGCTGGAAAGGGAAATGCTGAGTACCCCGCACATTTTGGCCGCCAGGTCATCGGTGCCGGAAACAAATACGGCATACTCCGATTTCATCTTGGAGCCAAAGGGCTTGTAGGTGATGCCATCGCGGATAAACAGTTCGTTATTTTCGCCCAGTTCCGCCGCCAAAAAATCGTTCGGCTCGCCAATCTTGGTCAGATCGCTGCAGGCAATGATGGTCGCGCTTTCATCGACCACGCCAATCATACGGTCAACGGTATCGCGCATCTGATAAACCAGGCCCTGGAACAAACGGTTTGACATAAAACTACCCCTTTACTTTCACAAAATATCACTGTCGCACACAGTCTATGATGAATGAACACTTTTATTTTACCTAATATTTTGTGCAAATGCAACAGTTTTCTTCTTTTTCCTTGGTTTTTTCCGCAATTCCTTTGGGCAATATCATCAGAATAGGGGCGCAATTCTTGTCAAATCCAGCATCGAACACCCAAAATATTGGGCTGTTCTGCCGCCGCAGGCACAAAATGAGGGAAAGTGTTTCCATCATTCTGCACAAAGGGAAGACGGCAACCCTTGCCGGTGTAGTTCCAATTTACCATAGAAATATGAATATTCCGTGTCCCCGCTGTGATGATTGCTTGAGGATTTTCACCCTTTGGTGCAACCTGCCAAGAAAAAAGGCAGCCCCTTTCCATAGCCGGAAAAAGCTGCCTCTCTTTGTCCTCTTCCTCATTATTCCGGCAAATGCTGCTGCCGCAGCAGCGTCAGTTCCTCTTCGCTCAGGGGCCGGCACGCACCGGGGGCCAGGGCGGGGTCCAGCTGCAGCGCCCCCATGGAAAGGCGGTGCAAACCCGTCACCGTCGCGCCGCAGCAGCCAAACATCCGCTTAATTTGGTGATAGCGGCCCTCCCGCAGCGTCACCACCCCGGTAAATTCCGATTCTATGACCAATTCCGCCGGTTGGCAGCGCCCATCTTTCAGCTCTATCCCCTCGGCAAAGCGCCGCACCATCTCCTCCGTCATGGGAATATCAATGGTCACTCGGTACTGCTTCGGCACGTGCTTTTTGGGCGCCAGGATCTCATGGGCCAAAGCGCCGTCATCGGTCAGGATCATCAGCCCTGTGGTATCCTTATCCAGCCGCCCCGCCGGGAACATCTCCTTACGCCGGTATTCCGGCGGCACCAGCTCCAGTACCGTTTTATCCCGGGCATCCCGCGCCGCGGAAACATAGCCCTGCGGCTTATGGAGCATCAGGGTCAAGGTGCGCTGCACCTGCAGCGGTTCGCCGGCCACCACAATCCGTTCTTCTCCGCTCACCTTGCGTTCCGGGCGCTTTTCCACCCGGCCATCGATGGTCACCTTCCCTTTGGTAATCAGCTCTTTCACCTCCCGCCGGGAAAGCATCCCCTGCGAGGCCAAAAGCTTGTCCAGTCGTTCCACGCGGCCGCCCCCTTTCTGCTCCCTATTGTAGCAGGGAACGGGGGCGGTGTGCAACCGCCCCGCACCGTTTTTGTTATCCCGGTATCACCGCCGCACAAAAGCCGCCCTGCTCCATCGCACTTATATCGGCCGCAACAATCCGTTCTTTGTACACAAGAATGTGTGCTGCCACGTCATCTTTCTCGGGATAATTGGTGATGTGGTAGGTGTATTCCATCACCGGTTTGCCCCGCAGTTTTTCCAGGTTAAAGCCCTGCGCCTGCTGCAGCGAAGCATACCCGGTATAGGTTTCGTCCCACTCTGCCGGAATAATAACCTCTTCTTCGCTTATTGCCGGCAGTTCCGCCTCCCAGCCATATTTCTGCAGGAATTCTATCCGCTGATTTTCCTCCCCGCCCGGAATTCCCTTATTAAAGATACTCCATGCCGGCAGAACCGTCGGCTGCCCGCTGGTCAGCACCACCGTCCCCGCCACCGCTGCCACCAGCAGCACCGCAAAGGCCAAAACGCTGCCCCGACGCAGCCGCACCGAATGATAACCCATATGCCCACTCCTCTCTGCTTCTCGTTCCATCTGTATGCAGCCGGCCGGTAAAATAGAGATAGCAGCAAAAGAAAATCCCTGCCGTGGGCTGGTTCCGGCCGCAGGCCCGG
>DMMB01000025.1:0-310 GCA_003453215.1 Oscillospiraceae bacterium
CCGAATGCAGCCCCGGCAGAGACCGGCAAAGAGGCACTGTCCCTTTCCGGCCCTCTGCACTTTTCACAGATTGTTCAGGAAAGCGTCAAATAGAATTTATTGACGGAACCGCCAAAGTGCGATATGATAAAAAAGATTAAAAATGGGTGTAGTGTGCCCAAGATAAACGGAAAAGAGGAACCCCAATCATGCTGATCTCTCCCTCCATGCTTTCGGCGGATTTTGCCTGCCTGAAAGAGGAACTGAACCGAGTAGAAAAAGGCGGCGCCGACTGGCTGCATATTGATGTGATGGACGGGCACTTTGTGCC
>DMMB01000025.1:544-5887 GCA_003453215.1 Oscillospiraceae bacterium
TGATGGACGGGCACTTTGTGCCGAATATCTCCTTTGGAATGCCGGTCATCAAATGCATTCGCCCGGTGTGCGGCCTGCTTTTTGATGTGCATATCATGATAAGCCAACCGCAGAAATACATTGCGGACCTAAAAAAAAGCGGCGCCGATCTGGTGACATTCCACGTGGAGGCGGAGGGAGACCCGGCAGAGACCATTCGTATGATCCATGCCGAGGGCATGAAGGCGGGCATTTCGGTAAAGCCGGGAACTCCGGTGGAGGTGCTGGCCCCCTACCTGGAAGAGGTGGAGCTGGTACTGGTGATGACGGTGGAACCGGGCTTTGGCGGACAGAGCTTTATGGAGGATATGATGCCGAAGCTGCACTGGCTGCGGGAACACTGCCGCCCCGGTACGGTGCTGCAGGTGGATGGCGGCATTAATCGCAAAACCATTGCCACAGCGGCAGCGGCGGGCGCCGATTGCTTTGTAGCCGGCAGCGCTGTATTTGGCAAGGAGGATTACGGGACAGAAATTACCGCACTGCGGGAACTGGCCAAGGCAGCCGTATAAAGCCGGAAATCCTCCCCAAGAACAAGGAGAAATACCATGCAACTGACCGATAAAATATTCAAGGGGCTGTACCGGCGCGGCGTAATGCTGGAGCAGATGAAAGAACCGGCCCTTTCCCGTACTGTCAAACAGATGGTACCGGTGGAACCGGCCGAAAACCCCCGCGATGTCAATGCGCTTTCGCCCGAGGAAATTCTGCAGGCGGCGGAAGATGCCGATATTGTAGATGAAACCGATGGCCGCCCGCTGGCAGAAAAGCTGCGGGAAGCCATGGGCAGCGGCGCTATGCTGCTGATTGACGCCATCGATGATGAGCCGTATGTCAGCAGCCAGATGGGCCCCATGCTGGCGCTGCGGGAGCAGTGTGCCGCCGGCATTCAGCTGGCGGCCCGGGTGCTGGGAACAACCGACAGCGCAGTGCTGGTGTACAAGCATATCAGCGACAGCGAAGTGGCCATTCCGCGCAATATTGGCGGAATCCCCATTAAGAAGGTGGGCGGAAAATACCCGGCCCAACGCCAGATGGAAGAAGAACTGGCCGAGCAATACCGCGAAAAGGGCGGCTGGCTGCTGGTGGGCGCCTGTGCAATGATCCACCTGTACCGGGCTGCCGCGGAAGGACGTCCGCAGACGACGACCTTTGTAACAGTGGCAGGCAACTGCATCGGCTTTCCCCGCAATGTGGAAGCGCCGCTGGGCACGCCGGTATGGGAACTTATTAAGCTGTGCGGCCTGACCGAGCGCCCCACCCGGGTGATCCTGGGCGGCCCGCTGAACGGTACGGCAACCGAGGACCTGCGCGGGGAAAAAGTGGAGCTGAGCACCACCGCTGTGCTGGCAATCCGAGATGATAAACACGAATACAGCTATACCTGCATCGGCTGCGGGAGGTGCTCCGCGGTGTGCCCGCAGGGGCTCAATCCCATGCGGATTTTGCAGGAACTGCGCCGCGGCAACCGCCGGGCCGTAGAGGAACTGGGGATAGAGGACTGCATCCAGTGCACCTGCTGCAGCTACATTTGTCCCTCCCGTCAATCGGTGGCAGGGGAAATTCTGCTGTACCGGGAGAAGATGAAAGGGGGCGAGGAGGCGTGATCCGTCAATCTTCCCTGATGGCGCCCTATATTAAACACCCCATCACAACCCGCGGCATTATGCTGGATGTGATGCTGTGCATGGCGGCGCTGTATCTGATTGCAGCCTTTTACTATGGCTGGCGCGCCATTTTGCTGGGCGCCGTTTCCATGGCGGTGTGTATGCTGTGCGAATGGCTGGGGAGCCTGCTGCGGTTGGAGAGGCACAATGCCCACGATATTTCAGCGCTGGTAACGGGGATGATGATCCCCCTGATGCTGCCGGCTTCCATCCCGTATTATGTGGTCATCGTGGCCGATATATTTGCTATTTTGCTGGTGAAATACGCCTTTGGCGGTACCGGCTACAATTTGTTTAACCCCGCGGCGGGCGGCCTGCTGTTTGTAACGCTGTGCTGGCCGCAGCAGGTTTTTGCCTATCCGGCTACCTTTTCCAGCCCGGAGGTATGGGGAGAAGTGACGGTTCGCACCACCAATTCCATTGCCTATGTCCTTAGTATGGGCAGTATTCCCTCCACCGATATGACCAGCGTAATGCTGGGACTGCACCCCGGCCCCATGGGGACCCTGAACGGGCTGGTTCTGTTGGCCTGTATGCTGTATCTGGCGGCGCGGGGCAGTATCCGGCTGTGGCAGCCGCTTATCACACTGGGGGTTGTGGCGGTATTTGCGGCCTTCTTCCCACGGGCCGGGTATTCTTCCCTGGCTTCCATGTTCTATGAGGTCTTTGGCACGACGGCGCTGTTCGGCGCAGTGTTCATGCTCTCGGAACCCGTAACCGGCGCAACGAGGGAAGAGGGAAAATTGCTTTCCAGCATTGCGGCGGGGCTGCTGCTGGTGGGATATAATTATTTTGGCGCTTACCAGCAGGGAATATTATTTGTAGTGCTGCTGATGAATGTACTAAATCACCATATCGATACTATTACAGAGAAAAAGATGCAGAAGGAAAGGAGGGCGCGCTATGCCAAACGGGAAGCTGCCGGAAACCAGTGACCGGGAAGCCGAAGAGCTGCTGAGCCGGCCGCAGGAACCGCAGCAGGAGCAGCCTCGTTCCCTGCTGCCGGGCCGGTGGAGCCGCCGGGTGCAGAAAAGCAGCGCCCGGGCGCAGGCCCGCCGCCGCGCGGCGGAAAAAACCAGCGAGGATCATGCCTACCTGATGCTGGGTGCGGTGCCGTTCTGGGCGGTGGGGGCGACCTCGCTGCAGAATGCTTTGATTTTGTGCGCCGTATTGATTGTACTGATGCTGCCCTGTTCCGGCCTGCATCTGATCCTGCGGCGGAAGCTGAACATGGCGGAATGGCTGGCGCTGCCGCTGACGGTGCTGGTGGCGGCCATGCTGGCTGCCGCCTGCTGTGTGGCGTTGGTGCTGTACTGGCCGGGCGCTTTCGATTCACTGGGAATTTATCTGTTCCTGCTGGTGGCGGCGCCTGTACTGCTGCAGGCGGATAGCTATACTGCCGTGGATAATATGCGGGAGTTCTGGGGACGGACTTTGCGCTTTTTGCGGGATTTCTGCATTATTATCCTGATAAGCGGCGCCCTGCGGGAACTGCTGCGCCACAATACCATTCTGGGTTTGCCGGTGGCACTGTCCTTTAAGACCGAGGCGGCGGAGCAGCCTTTCTTTGGCCTGATCCTTTCCGGCTTTTTGCTGGCGGTGCTGCGTGCGGTAGAAGCGGCACTGCGCCGGGCCATTCACCGCCGTAAACAGGCGGAAACAGCGGGAAAGGGGGCTGAAGCATGAATTTGGCACTGAACCTGCTGGGCCTGCTGCTGACGGCGGCTCTGGTGGAAAATCCTTTTTATACCCGCTGCTTTATAGCGGAAACGGTGGATGCCCAGCTGAATGAACGCCGGGATGTGATGCTGCGGAGCATCATTGCGGCGGGAATGTGCCTGCCGGCGGCGATTTCCGGCTGGTTGGGACGGCTGATCTTTACCGGTTATACCGATATACCGGTTTATCTGAGTACTCCGGCGGGTATTCTGCTGTATATTGTAATGTTTTTGCTGGCGTGTGTTATTCTGTTCCAGGCCACCAAGAACAACCGCCCGACCGAGGGCTTTATGCACGCCTTTACCCGGGATTGCTTTTCCTTTTTGCCGGTGGGTGTGCTGCTGCTGTGCTGCCTGAATAATTACTTCTGGTATGAGTGCCTGGTCTTTGGGCTGGGCAGCGGGCTGGGGTATCTGCTGGCGGTGCGGCTGCATATCGTCTTTGCCGACCGGCTAAAATACACCAGACTGCCCTTTTTCCTGCGCGGGCTGCCCATTCGGCTGATTGGCGCGGGAATGATTTCCATGGCACTGTTTGGGCTGCTGGGGCATTCGCTGGCAGCGTAAAGAGCCATGACTGCAGAGGGAGAAGGATATGAAGGAGTATAAAGTAAAGCGTTACGGGCGGGACCGCCGGCACCAGAAAACGGCATCGGTACTGAAAACGGTGCTGATGGTGCTGTTGATTGCCGGGGCCTGTGCGGCCGGATGGTTTTTGTACGATCCCATCAGCGGCTGGTTGAGCGAAAAGGCTGTGGAACGGCAGCAGCGCCAGGAAGAGCAGCAGCGTCAGGAGGAACAGAACCAGAACCAAAATCCGGGGCCGATGGATGGAGAAGAACCCGGCAGCACCGATGATCCGACGCAGCAGCAAACCACCCTGCCGGAAAACTGCGCCGTACTGGATACGGCGGTGCTGTATGATATGACAGCACTGGAAAACCGGCTTTCTGCCATGGCGGCGGCGGGCTATACCGGTGCGGTATTCACCCTGAAGGATGAGGACGGCCTGGTGCTGTACCAGAGTGCGCTGGAGGATGTGACCGGAAATGCGGCCCAGACGGCCCAGCGGTACGATCTTGCGGCGGTTATTGCCAAAATAAAGGCAGCGGGACTGACCCCGGTGGGGCGGCTGTGGGCCTTTGATGACCATACAGCCAGCCGGAAGATGCCGGAAGCAATGGTGAAATTTAACTATACCGAAACCAACTGGATCCACAATGATAAGGAAGCCGGCGGCCATAGCTGGCTGAATCCCATGAGCGAGCGGGCGCAGGGATATATCCTGAGCCTGTTGGGAGAGGCTGCCGACCGTGGTCTGGAGGTGCTGATTCTGGAGGGGGTACAGTTCCCCACAGGGTATTCGCTGAACCTGGCCACCTATGCCGAAAAGGGCGTGACGGTGGATAAATCCAAGGTACTGGCGGACTTTACCGCCCGGACGGCAGCGGCCATGCAGGAAAAGGGCGTGAGCCTGTGGACAGCGTTGTGGCTGGGCGATCTTTCCGGCGAGAGTGTACGGCTGGGCGGCAGCCCGCTGAACGTAATGGCTTCGGCAGGGAATTGTCTCATCAAGGCAGCACCGGAGCAATTTGCCACCCGGAAGGCCCCGCTGGCGGAGAGCATCTATACTGTGATGCACCCGTGGTGGTCCTCGCTTTCCAAAAAACTGCCGGCCGGAGTAACCCTGGCCGCAGAGGTGCAGGGCTATGCCCCGGCGGCGGAGCTGTGGCAAGGCAGCAACTGGGGCGAGACCCAGCGGACGGAGCAAATCCGCGCGGCGCAGGAAGCCGGCGCGGTGAGCATCCTGACAGAAGAAACCCGATAAGAAAAAAGCCGTTCGGCTCCTCTGGGGGCGGGACGGCTTTTTGCAAGGGCAGATGGCGAGGGGCGCCCGCAGGGCGTTTCGGCTTTGCCGA
>DMMB01000088.1:0-424 GCA_003453215.1 Oscillospiraceae bacterium
CGCCGCTTTCGATGAGCGTTTGGTAATAGGAGCGGCTGACCATGTGAACATACCATTTATCCGGGTGGGAGGGTGTAATGATGCGGACATCCACGCCGCTTTCTGCTGCTGTTTTTAGCGCGGTGATAAATTCGTTATCCAAAATGAGGTACGGTGTGGTGATATAGACATAATGATTGGCGCGCTGCACCAGATGCATATAGGCATTTTCCGCCACGTTAAAATGATCCAGCGGGGTATCCGGGAAAGGCTGTACATACCCCTGAGCCGGAACCGGTGCAGAGACCAGATATTCCTCTTCCGGGAAATTGAGCGATTCCGGGCCGGCATGAAGCGTCCATTGCTGCAGGAACATACGGGAAAGGCTGTGAACCGCGCTGCCGCGCAGCAGGATAGCGGTATCCTTCCAATGGCCGAAGCGCTC
>DMMB01000088.1:643-1047 GCA_003453215.1 Oscillospiraceae bacterium
TCCTTCCAATGGCCGAAGCGCTCCACTTTATTGATGTATTCATCGGCCAGATTGATGCCGCCGGTAAATCCAACTTTGCCGTCAATCACGCAGATCTTGCGGTGATCGCGGTAATTGAGGCTGGGATCCATGCTGGGGCGCATGGCATTATAGAGAACGGCTTTGATATTATAGCCGGCCAATTCCCGGGGATAGCTGGCAGAAAGCCGCTGGATACAGCCAAAATCATCATAAATCAGGCAGACTTCCACACCGGCGGCGGCGCGTTCTTTCAGGATTTCCAGTACGGTATCCCACATCAGGCCTTTTTCAATGATAAAATATTCGAGGAAAATGAACTTTTGCGCCTTAGGCAATTCCTGCTGCAGCCGGGCAAAGAAGTCTTCTCCCAGGGGAGAGTATTC
>DMMB01000088.1:1245-6691 GCA_003453215.1 Oscillospiraceae bacterium
GGGGAGAGTATTCCACCTGGGTGCCGCCGTAGGCGGGAAAGCCGCTGATACGGCGAATATAATCGGTCTGTACGCCGTAACGGGGAAATTCGGCGAGGAATGCTTCGGTATCCCCTGGCTCGGCGGTGAATAATTCCGCGTGGGCAGCCTCGTTGGCGGCAATTTTTTCCCGGTAGCGGTGGGGTAGGGTTTTATTCCCGAATTTGAGGTAGAAAAACCACCCCAGCACCGGCAGCGTCATAATCAGGATGATCCAGGTGATTTTATAGGAGGGGTTGTCATCTTTGGTAACCAGCCAAAGCACAATGGCCAGGCTGAGCAGCACAAAGGCGGCATAGAGATAGCTGGAATAGCTGCTGAGGTTAAAAAGAATTACCACAAAAATGCCGATCTGCACCACGATGAGCAGGGAAAACCAGAATACCCGGCTGATGAGAAAGCGCAATATCTTTTTCAAATCCATACCGCCTTTCGGAGAAAATAACGACGACTGCAATCAACTTCTTAATACATCATTCTACATCATCGGGAGAGGGCTTGTCAAACCACAGGAGGGGGCTGGTGCCCCAAAACAAAAGGGTGTATAATAGAAAACAGAACCGCAAAGGAGGACAAAAAGGTATGCCATGGAGCGAATGGACAAAACAGCCGGTATTCTGGCTGGTGTGTTACTTGATTATCATAAATATAGTGGGTTTTGCCCTGATGGGAATAGATAAATACAAGGCCAAGCATGACCGCTGGCGGATCCGGGAACGGACGCTGATGCTGACCGCCGCTTTGGGTGGTTCGATTGGGGTGTGGGGCGGAATGAGGGTATTCCACCACAAGACGCTGCACAACCTGTTCCGCTGGGGCGTGCCGGCCATCCTGCTGGTGCAGGCGGCGTTGGCCGTGTATCTCCTCTGGATAAGATAAAGAAAAACCAAAACGAAAAACCGCCGCATTGCTGCGGCGGTTTTCCTGTGCTTGTGACAATAGTGTGATAGAGGTAAGAGAGGTTAATGTGTTGACTGTAATCTGAGGGGTTTGAGGAGGTTATCAGGAAGGGTTCGTTACTCCCTTGCTGTGATTTTATTATAGAACATGATGCGGGAAAAGTTGTAAACCGTTTGTGAATAATAAATGAAACTTCTTGCTTCATTTTAACACCAAATCGTGAACAAAAGCTTTATAGAAACCTCCACAAAGGAAAATGACATTTTGCACAAATAAATGCATGAGTTTTGCAGCAAAGTATATGAAAAAATGTTCTTGACAGCCGCCGTCGACGTGATTATAATGACTAGTTTGTTAAAGGAATTATAGAAAGAGACCGGCAAGCGGCCTGTGGAGAGATTTATGAACGAAAAAAGTGCATCCTTTTCCCTGCGGGATTTTTTTCGGCCGCGGGATTTGACCCAAGGAACGCCCTGGAAAACGATATTGGCTTTTGCGCTCCCGATTATCATCAGTTATTTGCTGCAGCAGGTATATACCATCAGCGATGCGGCGATTGTGGGGCAAACCCTGACAGCCGGCGAGGTGGCCGGGGTGAATGATACCACTTCGATTGTATTCATCTTTTTGCAGTTTGCGTTTGGTGTCAGCGCGGGTTTTTGCGTGGTGACGGCAGCGGAAGTGGGGGCAAGGCATGATGGCGGGGTGCGGCGCTCGTTGGCCACGCAGATTGTCCTTTCGGCCGTATTAACGGTGGTGCTGACCGGGTTAGCGCTGCTGCTGTTAAAACCCATGCTGGCGTGGATCAACGTAACACCGGACAGCCCGGAGGTGTACCGGGCAGCCTATACCTATTGCGCAATTATTTTTGCAGGAATTGGCGCGCAGCTTTTCTATAACTTTATCTGTTCCTTTTTGCGCAGCCTGGGAGATTCGGTAACGCCGCTTTTGTTCCTGTTGTTTTCTACGGTGCTGAATATTGGTCTGGATCTTCTGTTCATCCTTGCATTCCACTGGGGAGTGGCTGGCGCGGCAGCGGCGACGGTGACGGCACAGCTGATTAGTACCATAGGGTGCTTTGTCTATGCCTTTGCCAAATACCCGAAGCTGCGGCTGCACCGGGAGGACTGGCAGATGACCAAAGGAGATTTGCGGCGGCACCTGGGACAGGGAATTCCGCTGGGACTGCAGTTTTCGGTGCTGGCAGTGGGAATTATAGTGATGCAGAGCGTGGTGGTAAAGTTTGATATTCTGGATGGTGCAATGATTTCGAACGCCGCGCAGAATGGCTTTGGTGCGGCCAATAAGCTGAACAACCTGCTGATGACGCCCATGAATGGTCTGGGTGCGGCGATGACCAGCTACATTGCCCAGAACAGAGGCGCCGGGCAGCAGGCACGCATTAAAAAAGGAACGCTGCAGGCTTTGGCGATGGTTTCGATTTTGGCCGGAATTTCGATAGCGATTGGACTGGGACTTTCCATCGGCGGCGGGTATCTGCGGATCTTCCTGAGTGCGGATAAGGTGACGGCAGAAACTATGCGCTACGGCAATACCTATCTGTATGTGGATTTGGCAATGTACCTGTTCCTGGGATTTATCTTTGTAGTGCGCAGCAGTGTGCAGGGCATTGGGCTATCCCGGTTTATCCTGGGGGCCGGTTCGGCAGAGCTGTTGGCCCGTGTGGCGGTGTGCCTGCTGGTGCCATCGGCACTGGCGGGCGGGGCGGTCAGCGCGGCAGCTCCGGCCATTTCCTTCTATGCGCTGTGCGCGGCGGATCCAGCCGCATGGATGGCAGCCGATGCGGTATTGCTGATCCCATTTTTGCGGGATCTTATGAAAGAAGGGCAGTGAATGGCTGCCTTTTTTTCGTGCAAAAATTTTTGGCAGAAAGACAAAACAAATGTTTGCATTTGGAGAACATATGTGCTATACTAAATGAAGTAATATAAAGGGGGAAAAGCCATGCCGGAAATCAGCCAAAAGGCACGCCAAGTGCTGGAATACCTGACCCA
The DNA here is from genome assembly GCA_003453215.1 of Oscillospiraceae bacterium. Classification (GTDB taxonomy): domain Bacteria; phylum Bacillota; class Clostridia; order Oscillospirales; family Ruminococcaceae; genus Angelakisella. The sequence continues at coordinate 4,200 of DMMB01000088.1, forward strand.
GAGAGAAAGCAGCATTCCGCCCACAGTGCGGGAAATAGGCGCAGCTCTGCAGATCAGATCCACTTCGACGGTTCACAAATACCTGACAGAACTGGCCGCCGCAGGCTATATCGAAAAGGGCGATAAGATGAACCGGGCCATTTCACTGCCGCAGCAGCAGAGCACCAGAGTGCCGCTGCTGGGTGTTGTTACGGCCGGTCAGCCCATTTTAGCGGTGGAGGACATAGAAGGATATGTGCCCTACCAGGGCGGCCGTTACCCGGCCAATGAACTGTTTGCCCTGCGGGTTCGAGGCGAATCGATGATCGAGGCGGGAATTCTCAGCGGGGATATTATTATTGTGCACCGCACCCCTGCGGCCCGCAACGGAGAGATTGTGGTGGCGCTGGTGGAGGATGAAGCCACGGTAAAGCGTTTTTACAAGGAAAATGGACATTACCGCCTGCAGCCGGAAAACAGCACTATGGAGCCCATTATTGTGGATTCGGTACTGATTTTGGGTAAGGTGGTAGCGCTGCTGCGGGAATACTAAACCGGAGCCGGCAAGGAACGATGTGCGGCGCGGCGGAGCGGGGGAGGATTGGCACCCGGGATGGGCGGCGATCCCGACCGGCAGCGGAGATGTGCCGCACAAAAGGGCGTACCGCAGATGGAAAACTGAATAAACAAAGTCCTCCTGCCAAAGATGAATGTAACGATCATAATGGCAGGAGGATTGTTTTATATGGAGAGCATGATGGAGCAGCTGCGCGGCACCCGTACCGAGGAAAACCTTCGAACGGCTTTTGCTGGGGAATCGCAGGCCAGGAACAAATATACCTACTATGCCCAAAAGGCAGAAGAAGACGGGTATAACCAGATTGCGGAGATTTTTCGCATTACGGCCCTGAATGAAGAACAGCACGCAAAGATATGGTTTAAGCTGCTGAATGACGGGGTAGGGGCAACGGCCCATAACCTGAAAAATGCCGCAGAGGGAGAGCACTTTGAGTGGACAGAGATGTACGAGGATTTTGCCAAAACGGCCGAAGCGGAGGGCTTTGCCAATATTGCGCGGCTTTTTAAAGGGGTAGCCGCGATAGAGCAAAGCCATGAGCAGCGCTTCCTGACGCTGGAGCGCTCGGTACGCGGCGGAACGGTATTTACCGATGTGGAGGAGACAACAGTCTGGATCTGTCGCAACTGTGGGCACATTACAGTGGGAAAACAGGCGCCTTTGGTCTGCCCGGTGTGCAGCCACCCGCAAAGCTATTTTCAGCGGCGGGCAGAGAACTACTGAAGGGAACAATGAAATACGCAGAAAAGCCGCCCCCTTGCAGGGACGGCTTTTTGACTTTTGCTTGTTGCAAAAATTAGGCCTTGAACATGAGCAGCAGGAAACCTGCGGCAACAGCGGAACCGATAACACCGGCTACGTTGGGGCCCATGGCGTGCATCAGCAGGAAGTTGGTGGGGTTGTACTTACGACCCTCAACCTGAGATACACGGGCAGCCATAGGAACGGCGGAAACGCCGGCAGAACCGATCAGAGGATTGATCTTGCCGCCGGTGAGCAGGCACAGTAGCTTGCCCAGCAGAACACCACCAGCGGTGGAGAAGCAGAAGGCAGCCAGACCCATTACAACGATACCAATGGTCTGCAGGGAAAGGAAGGTTTGACCATCGGCAGTAGCGCCAACGGTGGTGCCCAGCATGATGGTAACGATGTTGCAGAGGGCATTCTGAGCGGTATCGGAAAGACGCTCCACGCAGCCGGCCTCACGGAACAGGTTACCCAGCATCAGCATACCGATCAGAGAAGCGGTATCGGGGATGAGCATGATAACAACGCAGGAAACAACGATGGGGAAGACAACCTTCTCCGCCTTGGAAACCTTGCGCAGCTGGCCCATTTTGATAACGCGCTCTTTCTTGGTGGTCAGAGCTTTCATGATGGGGGGCTGAATCAGGGGGATAAGAGCCATGTAGGAATAAGCGGCAACAGCGATAGCAGAAAGCAGTTCGGGAGCCAGCTTATTGGTAACAAAGATGGCGGTAGGACCATCGGCGCCGCCGATGATACCGATAGACGCAGCCTGAGCAGCGGTGAACAGGTGCTCGCCGCCGATGGTGATGGCATTGGCAAAGATAAAGGCAATGTAGATACCCAGCTGAGCAGCAGCGCCGAGCAGCAGGGAGATGGGGTTGGCCAGCAGGGGGCCGAAGTCGGTCATCGCACCTACGCCCATGAAGATGAGGCAGGGGAAGATGGAGGACTTAACGCCGCGGTGCAGGATCTTGAGAACGCCGGAATCATACCAATGTACGCTGGAGAGTTCGGCCTGGGCCTTAGCCAGCGCAGTAACAAGTTCCGGGTTTGTGGGATCGGCCGCAAGGGCGGCGGAAGCATTTTGCACCGCAAGGGTGGCAGCTTCGGTGGCATCCTTCATAATACCGGTGTCGGGCAGGTTGGCCAGCATCATACCAAAAGCGATGGGCAGCAGCAGCAGCGG
>DMMB01000088.1:6901-7180 GCA_003453215.1 Oscillospiraceae bacterium
GGCAGCAGCAGCAGCGGCTCAAAACCCTTAACGATGGCGCAGTACAGCAGCACAAAGGAAATGAGCAGCATGACACCCTGCTGCCAGCTCAGATTTGCAAAGCCGGAGCGAGCAAAGGTCTCGCCAATAATTCCAAAAAAGTCCATTTAGTGTTTCCTCCCTCTATCAAGAAAGAGTGCCCAGAACATCATCGGTGTTAACAGAAGTGCCCTTGGCAGCGACAGAAGCAACAGTACCGGCGCAGGGAGCGACGATATCGTTTTCCATCTTCATAGCCTC
>DMMB01000088.1:7413-7549 GCA_003453215.1 Oscillospiraceae bacterium
TCCATCTTCATAGCCTCCAGAACCAGAATAACATCACCGGCATTGACAGCAGTGCCAACGGGGGCTACTACGTTAAGTACGGTACCGGGCATGGGAGCAGTAACAGAAGTGCCGCCGGCGGGAGCAGCCGCTACGG
>DMMB01000088.1:7760-11685 GCA_003453215.1 Oscillospiraceae bacterium
AGCAGCTGCAGGAGCGGGAGCAGCTGCAGGAGCGGGAGCAGGAGCAGCCTTGGGAGCGGGAGCAGCAGGAGCCGCAGCCGCGGTGGTGTTGGTGATCTTAGCAGTATTCTTCTCAACTTCTACTTCGTAGTTTTTGCCGTTGAGAGTAACAACATACTTAGCCATTTTGGTTTTCCTCCTCTAAAAATTAGCAAGCTTTGATGGATTTGATGGTAACGGTATCCAGCGTAAAGCCGTTTTCGGTGGCGCACTTGGAAACAAGCTCAGCAGCCTCCTCGGGCTTCAGGCCAGCCAGGTTCTCGGGCAGTTCGATGGCGCGGATGGCGCGGAACGAAAGCTCGGAGGGCTGGGTGCCCAGCTTATCGGCGGTGATAGCCATGACCATGGCAGCGGTGGGTTCATCCACGCCGCACAGAGCCAGAACAGGCTTCAGAACATTGTAGCCGGCAACGAGGGTACGCACGGCAGCCGCCGGTGCAGCAGCCTTAGGAGCAGGCGCAGCAGCGGGAGCGGCTTTGGCAGCGGGTGCCGCGTTACCTTTTTTTCCGGTCAGTGCAGGAATGATCTTACCCATCAGCAGTACGATGATGGCCAGGATGATCAGCTCCATGAAAACGACCAGAATGCCGATACCGGACATGGTGAGAGACTCGCCGAAAGTCAGGTTGTAGGTGCCGCCGTTGGCAACACGCTCAGTCAACATTTGTACTAACATCAGTCTTTACCTCCTTCTTACTTATTTGATCTCGCGAATAGAAAAATGGAATTCGTTATCGTCCTCTTTGCGGTCGCGCTTCTCAAAGAAAGCCTCCGCCTGGGCAGGGAACGCAATGTAGGAGAGAACGTCCTCATCGCTGTGGGCGCGTTCGCCCAGTTCCCGCTTGGCTTTTTCAAAGCCGGGCTCCAGCAGGTCGGCATAGCGCTGGGTAATGGGTTTTTCGTCACCCAGCACCAGCTTCTGCACTTCGGGGTCTATCTTGCCCGGAGCGCGGCCATACTCGCCTTTGACGTAGGCTTTGATCTCTTTGGAAACATTCTTATAGCGTCCGCCGGTCAGCACATTTACCGTGGCCTGAACACCGACCATCTGGCTCATGGGCGTAACGAGCGGAGGATAACCAAGATCTTTACGTACCTTTGGTACTTCCAGCAGAACGGCATCCAGCTTATCCAGCGCCTTTTGCGCGGTGAGCTGGGCAACCAGGTTGGAGAGCATACCGCCCGGCACCTGATAGATGAGGGCGTCGGTGGCATTACCCATTACAACGGGATTCAGAAGGCCGTTTGCCAGATATTTGGCCCGGATGGGCTTGAAGAAATCGTTGACATTCTTTACAACGTCATCTTTCACATCAATCTCGTAGCCCATTTCACGCAGGGCATAAACGAGCGTTTCCGTGGGGGGCTGGCTGGTGCCGCCGGAGAAGCAGGAAACAGCGGTATCGATGACATCAGCGCCGGCTTCTACTGCTTTCAGCAGGGTCATGGGGCCCAGGCCGGTGGTATTGTGGGTGTGGATGACAATGGGAACCTTGATCTCTTTCTTGAGGGCGGTGACCAGATCGTATGCCTCTTTGGGGCTCATAATGCCGGCCATATCCTTGACGCAGATGGACTGAACGCCCAGTGCTTCAATCTCTTTGGCAAGCTTTACATAGCTTTCAAGATTATGAATGGGGCTGATGGTATAGCAGATGCAGCCGGAGGCGTGTGCGCCGCACTTCAGGGTCTCATCCACTGCTACTTCGATGTTGCGGATATCATTGAGGGCATCGAAGATACGGATAATGTCAATGCCGTTTTCCACCGATTTGCGGACGAACATACGAACCACATCATCGGGGTAATGCTTATAGCCCAGCAAATTCTGGCCGCGCAGCAGCATCTGCAGCGGGGTTTTGGGGCAGGCTTTTTTGATCTTGCGCAGGCGCTCCCACGGATCTTCATTCAGGTAGCGCAGACAGCTGTCAAAGGTGGCGCCGCCCCAGCATTCCAGAGAGTAGTAGCCGGCGTTATCCAGCTCGCTCAGGATCGGCTCAAACTCATCGAAGGCCAGACGGGTGGCAATGAGCGACTGGTTCGCGTCACGCAGTACAGTCTCGGTGAACTTAACAGTTTTTTTCATGGCAATCCCTCCTGCGGATTTTTCCATCAGAATTTTTACAGAACAGGGAATGGTGCGAATGGCCGTAAAACGGAGGAGACGCAGGTCTCCCTCCATTAAACGTTTACTTTGGTATTATAGTACATTTTTGACCATAGTTGCAAGAGGTAATCTATTTAAATTAGGGTAAAGTTCATAGCAAAAGTGTTATGATGGATAACTGGGCCCCAAATGCCTCTTTCTATTAAATATAAATTAGCGGATTATTCGCAAAAAGGGGCCGCTTATAACGAAAACGGGAAGGTTTGTTCCCTTCCCGTTTGTGATGAATTTACATATCGCGGCTGGCAATAAAATTAATACCGGTACCGCCGATATTTTCCAGAATAACCTGCCCGCAGTGCACCGGGGCAGCGACCTCTACCTGATCCAGCATACGGACAGCCTCCCGCACCAAGGTACGGGGCAGTGCGCCATCGGTTTTAACCGGCAGGCGGGGATGAATGCCGCCAGTAATCCGAACCGTAGAAGTTACAACCCGGGTGGGATTGGTCATTTCCGAAACACCGTACTGCTGGCCGCGCGGACAGCCAAAGCCGGTAATCTGCCAGCCCTCGGAGGTTTGCTCCGCGGTGAGGTGGCAGCCCTTGGGGCATACAATGCAGATGAGTTCCTGTTTCATTGGGCAGCATCCTCCTTTGCGATGACAGAGATGGTTACCGAACCGACCGCTTTTTCCAGCAGGGGGCGGGGCAGCGCGATTTTTTCCATTTCGCCGGGGGCCATATGTTCCCGCGGGAAGCGGCAAAGCAGGGCGCCGGCTTCATCGGTTACGGTAATGACGCGGTCGCGGTAAACATTATTGACCCGGAAGAATACTTCGCACAGCTTATCAACGCCCTCTACCCGGATATGCTGCGGAACGGTATAGTTGACGGCATTGCCGTTTTTCAGTTCGATGCACCGGCCGCTGATTTCTTCTCCCAGGGCGTAGCGGGCAGCGGCAGCGCCGGCCTTTTCACTTTCGGCGGAGACGAAATCGACCAGATCGTGCACGTGTACCACATTGCCGCAGGCAAAGATGCCGGGCGCCATGGTTTCCATGTTTTCGTACACTATCGCGCCGTTGGTGCGGCGATCCATGGGGATGCCAGCCCCGCGGGTCAATTCATTTTCCGGAATCAGGCCGACCGAAAGCAAAACGGTATCGCAATCGAAGGTTTGCTCGGTACCAGGAATGGGGCGGCGTGCCTCATCCACCTGACTGATGACCACCTGTTCAACGCGCTCTTTGCCTTTAATATCGGTGATGGTATGACTGAGGTAAAGCGGAATATCGTAATCATTGAGGCACTGAACAATATTGCGGTTCAGACCATTGGAATAGGGGCAAAGCTCCACGCAGGCCAGTACTTTGGCCCCCTCCAGCGTCATGCGGCGCGCCATAATAAGGCCGATATCGCCGGAGCCGAGAATAACCACCCGGCGGCCGACCATGTAGCCTTCCATATTGACGTAGCGCTGCGCTGCACCGGCCGTGAAGATGCCGGCAGGACGGTCACCCGGAATGGCAATGGCGCCGCGGGTGCGTTCCCGGCAGCCCATGGCCAGCACCACCGCACCGGCTTTCAGCTCCTGGTAGCCATCGACGGTATTGATGCAGCAGACCCGGTGATCCGCAGTGATTTCCACCACCATGGTATCCAGCAGAACTTCCGCTTTGGTTTGCTGCAGCTGTTGGATAAAACGTCCGGCGTATTCAGGCCCGGTCAGCTCTTCTTTAAAGCGGTGCAGACCAAAGCCGTTGTGAATGCATTGATT
>DMMB01000088.1:11979-12173 GCA_003453215.1 Oscillospiraceae bacterium
GCCGCCGCCGATGACGATGACATCGTATTTTTTCATTGGACGTCGCCTCCTTTTTCCGCTTTGGAGTCGGTCTTGGTTTCTCCGCACAGTAGCCAGCTGCCTTCTTCATCCATCAGAACCTGCTCTTTGGGAATCCCCAATTCGCGGGCGATGATCTCATGCACACGGGGACCGCAGAAACCGCCCTGGCAGCG
>DMMB01000088.1:12358-12930 GCA_003453215.1 Oscillospiraceae bacterium
CCGCAGAAACCGCCCTGGCAGCGACCCATGCCGGCATTGCAGCGGCGTTTGATGGCATCGATGGAGGTGGGAACAATGGGACGGTGCAGGGCATCTACAATTTCGCCTTCGGTGACGGTTTCGCACCGGCAGATGACCCGACCGTACAGCGGGTTTTCTTTAATGAGAGCGGCTTTTTCTTTGGGCGAGAGCCGATGAAATACGGTGCGCTTGCGCGTATCGGTAAAGTGCTCTTTTTCTATGGTTTCCAGGCCGCAGCCGCGCAGCAGTTCCACTGCTTTTTCCGCAATGGCAGGGGCGGCGGAAAGCCCGGGAGAGCGAATGCCGGCCAGATTGATAAAGCCGGGAGCCTCCTTGGATTCCTCAATGATAAAATCTTCCTGCTGGGTATAGCAGCGCACGCCGGAAAAATTGCGGATGCTTTCCCGGTAGTTGAGATCCGGAACGCTGCGGGCCGCTGCGGTGCGGACTTCCTCCAGACCGAAAGCGGTATTGGCGACACTTTCCACATCTTCTACGGCATCGGCGCTGGGGCCCACAATTAAATTACCGTGGACGGTGGGGGAGACCAG
>DMMB01000058.1 GCA_003453215.1 Oscillospiraceae bacterium
ACGGGCTTTTTCTACAGGCTGAGATCCCCGGTAAAAACCGGGGATCTTCTTCATTCTCTCTAAAAAAACTTACTTTTGATTATTTGCCAAAATAACGCTTCAGCAGGCCGGCAAAAGCCTTGCCGTGACGGGCTTCATCGCGGGCCATCTCATGTACGGTATCGTGAATGGCATCCAGGTTGAGCGCCTTGGCTTTCTTGGCCAGTTCGGTCTTGCCCATGGTGGCGCCGTTCTCGGCCTCTACGCGCATTTTCAGGTTCTTTTCGGTGGAATCGGTCACCACTTCGCCCAGCAGCTCAGCAAACTTAGCAGCGTGCTCGGCTTCTTCCCAGGCAGCCTTTTCCCAGTACAGGCCAATCTCAGGATAACCCTCGCGGTGCGCCACACGGGCCATCGCCAGGTACATACCTACTTCGCAGCACTCGCCGTTAAAGTTCTCACGCAGGCCCTGCAGAATTTCGGGATCGCAGCCCTGTGCAACGCCTACTACGTGCTCGGCAGCCCAGGCCATCTCACCCTCTACCTTCTGGAACTTGGAAGCAGGAGCCTTGCAAACGGGGCAGGATTCGGGAGCCTCATCGCCCTCGTGAACATAACCGCAAACAGTGCAAACATATTTAGCCATAGTGTATTATCTCCTTTTCAGTAATGATTATCGTTTGTGTTTTTATTATATCATATCCTTTTCTTTTGTCAAGCCTAATTTTAAAAAATATTCTGAATTTTTCGTTTTGCTTTCCTTTGGTATAAGATCGCCCCGGCCGGCACATAATATCCCCGCAAAGGAGGTGAAAAACCATGAGTAAAAATTCCCAGAATAATGCCAAAAACAATTCCCAGAACAATAGCCAGAATAATACCCAGAACAGCACCCAGAATAAAAACAGCTCCGAAAACCGCAGTGAGAAACAGAATGCGGAAAACCGCTGCGACTAATTCGTTATTTTGCCGAATAAAATACCGGTCTGCTTCCCTTTTGGCGGGATTTGCAGGCCGGTATTTCCATTTTACGGGCTTATTTTAACCAAAAATAACCTTTTAATGTTAGAAAATGAGCCTTTTATTTTATTCAAAATGTACTAATTCCGTTAATTTTCCGTACTCATATGGTCTATTTTCGCTCCATTTCGATTTTAAACGACTTTTTACGACATTTCCTGTAAAATCTACGATGAAAATTTTGTAATGTCATTCCTTAAAAAATATGGTAAAATTTCTTTAGCGGCATCGTGCCCCCGTATTTTTACGGGTCGTACGGATTTGGTAATGAGTAAAGAGGAGGATCTATAACCTTTGTGTAACTGTGAAAAAGAGAATGGGAATGAAAACGTCCGCTACCGCGCCTGCGAAGAATGGAACACCCACCCGCAGCTGGGCCGCTACCGCTGCTATGGTATCCTGTGCGAAAGCTACCTTCCCGGACACGGCTGGCGAACCGAGCAGTCCATCAGCGATGTGACTGACAGCGCAGAGGATGCTATTGCTCTGGCCCTGCTGATGCAGCAGGGAAATCTGGAGCCCTGCCATATGCACGATGTGGTGGAAGATTTCGTAAACAGCATTTAATCTGCCCGCGGGAGTACCGCGGCCCCATGGCCGCACCGGAGCTGCAGTTCCCGCACGAGAAAAGAGGCGCCTGCCTGGGGCGCCTCTTTTCCTCTTATCTTCTATTGGGGAGCCATTACCACATCAGGTTGCACACCAATAAACTGATCGCGCCCGGCAGACCCAACAGCCCGCAAACGGCCACCGTAAATAAATTAACCGGCAGCAGCCCGCCCAAAGCCTGCAGCAGGCACAGCACCCCCACTCCGCTGGCAGCCGAAAGCAGCCAGCCCCGCAGAGCGTGCCGCCAACGTACCAATATCATAATGACCAGTACTGCCCCTGCTGCCATCCAGATTTCCATATTGTCCCCCTCTGATGTCCCCGTATTTTTACAGCTTTTACAGCGCAGCGGATACCGGCTGGGCCGAGGGAGCCTGCTGCCTTGCCATGCGCAGCAGATAGGTCCGATAGGTCAGTAATGTCTGGATCCGGTAAGTACAGGCTTCTATCAGGGCGTCCTCTGTCACCACGTTGAATAGTTCCTCCGCCCGGTTCAGCTCCCGGTTTACCCGGTCCAGTTCCTCCCACAGAGTTTCCCTCGGCGCTTCTTTTTGCGGCTCTCGGTACCGGTTAATCTCTGTCATGCTACCCTGCCTCCTTTTCCATCTTTATGCAGGAAGTATGGCCCGGTATGCCGCCGCTATGCAAAAAGCCTTTCCAAATAGTTGAGATTTTTGGCCGCTGCCGCTATAATATAGAATATCATTGAATAAAAGATTGGATAGAAAGGAACCGCCATGAACTGGACTGACCTGAAAATAACCGTAAGCACCAAAGATGCCGAAACCGCCGAAGCCATTGCGCAGATGGCCGTCCCCTATGGCATTTATATCGAAGATTATAGCGATATGCTGGAGCTGGTGCCACAGATTGCCCACATTGATCTGATTGATGAAGACCTGCTGGCCCGCAGCCGCACCGAAGCTATTCTGCACCTGTACCTGCCCCCCGAGGAAAACCCCGCCGAAGCAGCGGCTTTTCTCACCCATCGGCTGGAGGCCGAGGGCATTCCCTACCGCATGGAAACCGACCAAACGCTGGCGGAGGAGGACTGGGCCAATGCCTGGAAGCGCTTTTACCATCCTACTCACCTGGGGAAACGTCTGGTGGTATGCCCCAGCTGGGAAGAATATTCCCCTGCCCCGGAAGAGCTGGTGATGACGCTGGATCCCGGTATGGCATTTGGCAGCGGCACCCACCACACCACCCGCCTGTGCTGCGAACTGCTGGAACACCTGCCGGTGGAAAATACCCGCGTTCTGGATATGGGAACCGGTAGCGGCATTCTTTCCATCGCAGCCCTGCTGCTGGGGGCCAAAGAAGCGGTAGGCGTGGATATCGATAAAGTGGCGGTGCGCACTGCTGCCGAAAACGCCGAAGTAAATGGCTTTGGTTCCAGCCGCTTTACCGCTATTGCCGCCGATCTGGTTCACCAGCCATTGGCCGAAGAAATCACCCGCGATGGCTTTGATATTGTACTGGCCAATATTGTAGCGGATGTCATCATTGCGCTGGCCCCGGCCATTTATCATCACCTGAAAAGCGGCGGGCACCTGGTGGCTTCCGGCATTATCCTTCCCCGCAAGGATGAGGTCATCGCCGCATTGGAGGCGCAGGGCCTGACCATTGCCGAAGAAAAGGAGCAGGATGGCTGGTGTGCCCTGCTGATGCAGAAATCATAACCGATGCAGCAAAACGCTGCGTTAACCGCACTTTTATAATAAACCGTACCTTCGCTTAATAAGAGCACATACGGTTTTTGCAGGCATAAACGCTGTGCTAAAACTCTGCAGGACTTTTCGGCGAGGGAAAATCAGATGACGCGGCCAGCGCTGGTTTTCACCGTCGAAAAGTGTTTGTGTCCTTGTCAAGCGAAGGTATTGTACGGAGGAAAAAATATGAGCCAATATGAGCACTCCCGCGCCCATCGCCGCCGCACCTTTAAGCGGATCCGGGGCGTAATCCTGATCCTGTTGGTACTGGGGCTGATTATTTGGGGCGTTACTGCGCTGGTGCGCCACCATAAGACGGCCAATCAGCCGGAAGCACCCGATCCCAATGCCGGCCAGCAAACCCAGCCCGGAGGGGAACAGCAGGAAGAGCAGCCGCTCCCCGGCACCGATGATACGGCACAGGGGAACACCGATGATCCCGATCCGCAGCAGCCCGGCACCCCGGACAATGAAGAAAAAGATAATACCACCCCGGCCGGCACCGATTTGACCAATCCCGGCAGCGATGACTGGCGTACCATTCTGGTAAGCGCCAAATACCCGCTGGCGCATGAGCTGGATATGGAACGTGTGACCATCGGCTGGCCGGTAGATGCCCGCATTGCTGAACCGCTGCAGGCTTTCCTGGATGCCGCCAAAGCCGATGGTTACACCCTGCAGGTCATCAGCGGTTACCGTACCTTTGCCCGCAGTGCCACCCTGCTGGAAAATGAAGTGCAGGAGCAGATGCGGGTCAATGGCTATTCCCGCGAAAAAGCCGAGCAGGTAGCGGCTACCCGCGTAGCGCCTCCCGGAACCAGTGAGCACAATACCGGCCTTGCCGTAGATATTCTTTCCGGCGATTATTACAACCACCACGGCGGCATTGAAGAATCCTTCGAATATGATGCCGAAGCCATCTGGATGAAGGCGCACTGCGCCGAATATGGGTTTATCCTGCGTTACCCCAAGGGCAAGCAGGATGTTACCGGCATCATCTTTGAACCATGGCATTTCCGCTATGTCGGCGTCGAAGCCGCCACCTACATTATGGAAAACGACCTGACACTGGAGGAATACCTCGGTGCGGCGTAATCCCCCAGCTTTTCTTCCCCCGATGGCGAAACACCGTCGGGGGCTTTTCTTTGGGGCGGGGTTATGCTATAATGCAGTGACGAAACCCGCCCGAGGAGGATACCGCTCATGACCACCTTTCGCTACTCCATCACCGCTGCCGAAGCCGGCGATGAAATTCAGCATTTCCTGCGTTTTAAGCAGGGAATCAGCCGCAAGGTCGTCATCTCCCTCAAACACTTGCCGGAGGGAATTCTGCTGAACGGACAGCACGCCCGCACCATTGATTTGCTGCACGAGGGTGATACGCTGGAAATCAATCTGCCGGATCAGGCCCGCCGGCTGCCTCCCTGCGAAATAGAGGTGCCCCGCCTGTACTGGGATCGCGATGTCGCTGTTTTCAATAAGCCTGCCGGTATGCCGGTGCACCAGTCCGGTGGTCACATCTTCGGCACCCTGGCCAGCGTGTATGCCACCCTGTGTGAAAAAGAGGGCAGTGCCGGAACCTTCCGGGCGGTAAACCGCATCGATAAAGATACAACCGGGGCCGTCGTGGTTGCCCGTCACCAAATTGCCGCCGGCAAACTGTGGAAAGCCGTAACCAAACGGTATGTTGCCGTCGTAATCGGGGTTCCGCAGCCGGCCGAAGGCCTTATTGATCTGCCGCTGGAACGGGAAATCCCATTGGAAATGAAGCGGGTGGTTTCCCCCGATGGGGAACGTGCCGTCACCGAGTACAAAGTCCTTGCCGCTGCAGCGGATGGCAGCTGCGCTTTGGTGGGGTTTATTCTGCACACCGGGCGCACGCACCAAATCCGGGTGCATATGGCGGAAAAAGGCTGGCCGCTGCTGGGTGATGAACTGTACGGCGGCCCTATGGAGGAATTCTCCCGGCAGGCGCTGCACTGTGCCGGCGTGGCCTTTACCCACCCCATCACCGGCGAACAGCTTTGCCTTGTTGCCCCCCTGCCCCAGGATATGGCCGCCCTATTGGAACAGAAAGAAATCGATTGGCAGCCTGTCCTCACCCCTTTTGTGGAAGAATTGCTGACGGTGCCGCCCACCACGGTAGAGGAAATTACCGAGCGATACCGCAAGCCCAAAAAGAAGCCGTAATTCCATAATCAGATCTTACAAAAAGGAGCCGCTATGCCGAATTCCGAAATTAAACTAATCGCCATCGATCTGGATGGTACTCTGCTGCGTGATGACCACATGACGCTCTCCCCCGCCAATCGCGAAGCGCTTACTGCCGCAGCCGAACAGGGTGTTGAAATCGTCATCGCAACCGGGCGTAGCATTGCCGCTGTCGCACCGCAGGTATTGGAGCTGCCCTTTCTGCGCTATTTCATCACCTGCAACGGCAGTATGACCACCGATCGGGAAGGCCGTGTCTTACGGGCAAAACCGCTGCCGCAGCCCATTGCGGCGGATATTCTTACTTACCTCACTTCCCTTGGCGGTTTTATTGTTCAGCTGTACGCCGATCAAAAAATGTATATCTCCCGCGCCGATTGGGAAAGCCGCGGTTCCGTTCACCTGCCGGTTTTTCATCTCAAGGCACTTTTCTCCGATGGCGATAACATTGTGGAGGATTTGCTGGCACGTGCCAATCGCCCCGGCTCTCATCTGGAAAAAATCAATATGCCTTATCTGGAGCCGGAGCAGAAAGCCCAGATCAAAGCCTGGCTCTCGGAACATTACGGCGATGAGATTCGCGCCGTCAGCACAATGAAGTGCAATCTGGAGCTGACCGACCGGGATGGCAGCAAAGGCGCCGCGTTAAGCGCCCTCTATCAATCTTTGCATATCCCTGCCGCGCAGGTCATGGCTTTGGGCGATTCCGATAATGACATCAGTATGCTGCAGGCCGCCGGCCTTGGCGTGGCCATGGGGAATGCAACGCCGGAGGTCCTGTCCGCCGCAGATTGGGTTTCCCTCTCCAATAAAGAAGACGGCGTAGCACACGCCATCCGGCACTTCCTTTCCCTGTAAAATAAAAACCGAGCCTATCCTTTCCGATGGGCTCGGTTCTTTTTTTCTGTTTATTGTGATTTATTACAGTAAGGCTTCCCAGTCGCTCTCGCCATAAACAGCAATGCCATTTTGCAGCAGCCACTCGGCGGTCACGCCGTTTCCCGGCACCAGCCCACCATCAAACTGCCCATTGTGGATTACCCCATGCCCGCAGCTGGGGCTGCGTTCCTTCAGCAGGGCGGCTTCGCAGCCATACAGCCGGCACAGCCGCAGCGTTTCCTCCGCCCCGCGGCAGAACTGTTCCGTCACTTCATCGCCCTTTTGGGTAAAAACCCGCTCTCCCCGCCGTTCCGAGGCCGGCCGCGGGGTGGGCAGTCCACCGTAAACCTCCGGGCAAAACGGAATTAACGTATGCTTTTCCCGCAGGGAAATTACCCCTTCGTGCGCCTTTGCTTTGCCATCATAGCGGCAGGCTACGCCCAGCAGGCAGGCGCTTACCAGTAGTTTCATGTTGTTTCCTCCTCTAAGGACAGCGGTTGACCATCTCTTACGGCCTCTGCCAGTCTTTCGCCCTCATACCGCAGCTTCAGGGAGAAAAAACGTTCCTCCCGCTGCAGCAGTTCCAAAAAGAGCCGATCGCCCTGCCACAGCGGCAGTGTTTCCACCTGCTTTATCGGCACCCATTCCAGGGTTCCCTCGTCACACTCCTGCAGGGTACCGGTAAAGCCCGTTGCCGTAAACAGGTGCATATATTCCGTTGGCGCCTCATCGGAAACAAACGTAACCAGGCCCCGGAAGCGATACTCCGTCAGGGTCAGGCCGGTCTCCTCCCGGGTTTCCCGCAGCAGGCAGTCCTCCGGGCTCTCCCCCTCCTCAAATTTGCCGCCTATTCCAATCCACTTATCATGGTTCACATCGTTCTTCTTTTTTACCCGGTGCAGCATCAGCCAGCAGCCGTCTTTTTCTATGTAGCACAGTGTCGAAAGGATCATCCGGAGCCCTCCCTTATCATTATAGCCTTTTTCTGTTGTCATTCTACCACAAGCGCGGCAGCATGGCAAAGGCAAAGTCGGCCTTTATGGATAAAATACAATTTTCGTCTTTCGATATGCCTAATATCCTATCAAATTCTGCACATTTATAGCGTTCATATTATGGAAAGACTATAAAACACCCCCGTTTTTTCTCGATCGCCCTCCAAAGTTTAATCTTGCTTTTTGTGGATTTTGACACCATAAAATAGGCGAATTTTTAGCACCGATTTGTGTTGATTGGTGCTATATAACAAATCGATAATGCATTTATTCATTATTTTCGGATTATTTTGTTGTTAAATTCCAATCCGTCATTTTTTGTTCATTTTTCGTCCTTTCTAATAACCTTTATTTTCCATTTTTCGTTGTGTTATTTTTTTAACATTTGTTTGACAGCGAACAAATTTGCAGCTATACTGGAATTACTTTAAGGTAGATAACTACTAAAAAAGCCGTTAGACGGCGAAAGGAAACCATATGACAAGGGCTGTTTATCCAGGCAGTTTTGATCCCGTTACGCTGGGCCACATGGATATTATCCGCAGGGCCTCCCGCGTCGTTGATGAGCTGGTCATCGGTGTTCTTATCAATCGCGATAAGAATCCTCTGTTCACCGTAGATGAGCGCATTGATATGCTGCAGGAAAGCGTAAAGGACTGTAAGAATGTAACCATCAAAACCTTTGATGGCCGAACGGTAGATTTTGCACGAGCCAATCAGGCGCATATCATTATCCGCGGGCTGCGTGCCGTTACCGATTTTGAGCACGAAATGCAGATGGCACAGACCAATCGTATCTTGGATCCCACCATCGATACCATGTTCTTTACCACCAGTTTGCGTTACGCCTACCTCAGCAGCACCATCGTAAAAGAGGTGGCCCACTACGACAACACGGATATTTCCAAGTTCGTTCATCCCTATGTGGCTGCCCGGCTAAAAGAAAAGCTGGCGCGCTGATGTCATAAGCAAACTGCAAAAAACTCTCTGTTTTATCCGGTTGCTTTGCAATCGTGAAAAATAATCTTGGCCGATTATCATTTTATTTTATCTTTTTCAAGGAGGCAACATCAATGAAGAAAATCGTATTGGCAGGCGCTTGCCGTACCGCCATCGGTACCATGGGCGGCGCACTCAGCACCGTCCCCGCAGCAGAGCTCGGCTCCATCGTTATTAAAGAAGCCCTGACCCGCGCCGGCGTTCCAGCCGAGCAGGTCGATCATGTTTACATGGGCTGTGTTATCCAGGCTGGTCTGGGCCAGAATGTCGCCCGTCAGGCTTCCCTGAAAGCCGGTTTGCCCGTAACCACCCCCGCCGTTACCGTTAACGTCGTCTGCGGTTCCGGTTTGAACTGCGTTAACATGGCTGCCCAGATGATCGAAGCGGGCGATGCCGATATCGTCGTGGCCGGCGGTATGGAAAGTATGTCCCTCGCTCCCTACGCGATGATGAAGGGCCGTTACGGCTACCGCATGGGCAATGCTACCCTGGTGGATACCATGGTCAATGACGCCCTGTGGGATGCTTTCAATAACTATCACATGGGCATCACTGCCGAAAATGTTGCCGAGCAGTGGCACCTGACCCGCGAAATGCTCGACGAGTTCTCTGCGAACAGCCAGCAGAAATGCGAAAAGGCCATGGCCGAAGGCAAATTCAAAGAGGAAATCGTCCCCGTAGAAGTTAAGGGCAAAAAGGGCTCCGTCATCGTTGATACCGATGAGAACCCCCGCCCCGGCACCACCGTGGAAACGCTGGCCCGCCTGAAACCCGCCTTCAAGAAAGACGGCATTGTTACCGCCGGCAACGCTTCCGGCATCAATGACGGCGCTGCTGCTATCGTCGTTATGAGCGAAGAGAAGGCCAAGGAACTGGGCGTTAAGCCGATGGCTACCTGGGTTGGCGGCGCTCTGGGCGGCGTAGATCCCTCCATCATGGGCGTAGGCCCCGTTGCTGCGGTCAATAAGCTGATGAAGAAACTGGATATGAAAGTGGCCGATATGGATCTCATCGAGGCCAACGAAGCCTTTGCTGCCCAGTCTCTGGCCGTCGGCCACGATCTGGAATTCGATCCGGAGAAGCTGAATGTCAATGGCGGTGCTATCGCCCTTGGCCACCCCGTAGGCGCTTCCGGCTGCCGCATTCTGGTCACTTTGCTGCACGAAATGCAGCGCCGTGATGCCAAGACCGGCCTGGCTACCCTGTGCATCGGCGGCGGCATGGGCTGCGCTACCGTTGTAAAGCGCGATTGATCTTACCTGTCCGTTCACGCACCGGGGGACCGCCGTCCCTCGGTGCTCCGCAAAATGAATCAAGGAGAGTGACATTCCATGGAATTTATCAACTATGAAGTGGAAGGCCAGATTGGTATTATCACCATCAACCGTCCCAAGGCGCTCAATGCCCTGAACAGCACTGTACTGGATGAATTGGATAAGACCCTCGATGCCGTCGATCTGGAAGCGGTACGCTGCCTGATCCTGACCGGCGCCGGCGAAAAGAGCTTTGTGGCCGGCGCTGATATTGGCGAAATGAGCACCCTGACCCAGTCGGAAGGCGAAGCGTTTGGCAAAAAGGGCAACGATGTTTTCCGCAAGCTGGAAACTTTTCCCCTCCCCGTCATCGCGGCCGTCAATGGCTTTGCACTGGGCGGCGGCTGTGAGATCAGCATGAGCTGCGATATCCGCATCTGCAGCGAAAATGCCGTATTTGGCCAGCCGGAAGTTGGCCTTGGCATCACCCCCGGCTTTGGCGGTACCCAGCGCTTGGCCCGCATTGTCGGTACCGGCAAAGCCAAAGAAATGATCTACGGCGCCCGCAATATCAAGGCGGAAGAAGCCTATCGCATCGGCTTGGTCAATAACGTTTATCCGCTGGATGAACTGATGCCCGCCGCCAAAAAGCTGGCAGCCACCATTGCCCGCAACGCCCCCATTGCGGTACGTGCCTGCAAACGTGCCATCAATGAAGGCCTGCAGGTGGATATGGATCAGGCCATCGTCATCGAAGAAAAGCTGTTCGGTAGCTGCTTTGAATCCCACGACCAGAAGGAAGGCATGGCCGCCTTCCTGGAAAAACGCAAGGTCGAAGCATTCCTCAATAAATAAAAACTCAATGTCCTAAAAAAAACAAATACATACGGAGGTTACTGAAAATGAAAATTGGTATTATCGGCGCTGGTACTATGGGTTCCGGCATCGCTCAGGCTTTTGCCCAGTCCAATGGCTACGAGGTTTTCCTGTGCGATATCAATGAAGAATTTGCCGCCAACGGCAAAAACAAGATTGCAAAGGGTCTGAACAGCCGCGTAGCGAAGGGCAAGATGGAGCAGGCTGCGGCCGATGCCATCCTCGCTAAGATCACCACCGGCGCCAAGGAAATCTGCAAAGACTGCGATCTCGTCATCGAAGCTGCTATCGAAAACATGGAGATCAAAAAGCAGACCTTCCAGGAGCTCTCCCAGATCTGCAAGCCCGAGTGCATGTTTGCCACCAATACTTCCTCCCTTTCCATCACCGAAATTGGTGCGAAGCTGGATCGTCCCATCATTGGTATGCACTTCTTCAATCCCGCTCCTGTTATGAAGCTGGTCGAAGTCATTGCCGGCCTGAATACGCCCGCCGAGATGGTCGAAACCATCAAGAAGATTGCGGAAGATATCGGCAAGACCCCCGTTCAGGTGGAAGAAGCGGCCGGTTTCGTTGTTAACCGTATCCTTATCCCCATGATCAATGAAGCTGTCGGCATTTATGCAGAAGGCGTTGCCTCCGTCGAGGGCATCGATAACGCCATGATGCTGGGCGCCAATCATCCCATGGGCCCGCTCGCTCTGGGCGACCTTATCGGTTTGGATGTCTGCCTCGCCATTATGGAAGTTCTGCAGGCCGAAACCGGCGACGATAAGTATCGTCCTCACCCCCTGCTGCGCAAGATGGTCCGCGGCGGCAAGCTGGGTAGAAAGACCGGCATTGGTTTCTACGATTACAGAAAGTAAGCGATAAGGAGGATCTGTTATGGATTTCAAGCTCACCAAAGAGCAGGCCATGGTGCAAAAGATGTACCGTGAGTTTGCCGAGAATGAAGTAAAGCCCCTGGCCGCCGAGGTAGATGAGGAAGAGCGCTTCCCCGAAGAAACCGTTAAAAAGATGGCCAAACTGGGCATGATGGGAATTTACTTCCCCAAGGAGTACGGCGGCGCCGGCGGCGATGTCCTCTCCTATGTTATGGCTGTTGAAGAACTTTCCAAAGTCTGCGGCACCACCGGCGTTATTCTTTCCGCCCACACCTCCCTGTGCTGCGCTCCTATCTATGAGAACGGCACCGAGGAGCAGAAGAAGTATTACCTGCCCAAGCTGTGCAGCGGCGAATGGATCGGTGCTTTCGGTCTGACCGAACCGGGTGCCGGCACCGATGCGCAGGGTCAGCAGACCTTTGCCGTACTGGATGGCGATCATTGGGTGCTCAATGGCTCCAAGATCTTCATCACCAATGCCGGCTTTGCCAATGTATTCATCATCATTGCCGTTACCGGTATTATCCCCGATAAGAAGAACCCCAAGAAGACCCGCAAGGAAATTTCTGCTTTCATCGTAGAGCGCACCGATCCCGGCTTCAGCGTTGGTAAGCACGAAAAGAAGATGGGTATCCGCGGTTCCTCCACCTGCGAACTGATTATGGAAGATTGCCGCATCCCTGCCGATCGTCTGCTGGGCAAAAAGGGCAAGGGCTTCAATATCGCCATGGCTACCCTGGATGGCGGCCGTATCGGTATCGCTGCTCAGGCGCTGGGCCTTGGCGAAGGTGCTGTGGAAGAGGTCATTAAGTACACCCATGAGCGTGTACAGTTTGGCCGCCGCATCTCCCAGTTCCAGAATACCCAGTTCCAGATTGCCGATATGCACACCCGCATGGAAGCCGCTAAATATCTGGTTTACTCCGCTGCCTGCAAGAAGAACGCCCACGAGCCCTACAGCATGGATGCCGCCATGGCGAAGCTGTTTGCTGCCGAAGCGGCCAGCGATGTTACCCGCCGCGCAGTACAGCTCTTTGGCGGTTACGGTTACACCCGTGACTACCCCGTGGAGCGCATGATGCGTGATGCCAAGATCACTGAAATCTACGAGGGTACCTCCGAGGTTCAGCGCATGGTCATCGCCGCCAATCTTAAGGTCAACTGATAGGAGGAGTAAGCCGTTATGAAATGTATCGTATGTGTAAAGCAAGTACCGGATACCTCCGGTAAGGTTGCTGTTAAAGAAGACGGTACCATGGATCGTGCTTCCATGGATACCATCACCAACCCCGATGACCTCAATGCCATCGAGGCTGCCCTGACCCTCAAGGATGAGACCGGCTGCGAAGTCGTAGTCGTTTCCATGGGTCCCCCTCCCGCCGAAGGTATGCTGCGTGAACTGCTGGCCCGCGGTGCCGATCGCGCCGTTCTGGTCTCCGCCCGTGAATTTGGTGGTTCCGATACCTTTGCCACCAGCCAGATCCTCGCTGCCGCCATCAAAAAGATCGGCATCGAGGAAGGCGACATCGTCTTCTGCGGCCGTCAGGCCATCGATGGCGATACCGCCCAGGTCGGTCCTCAGATCGCGGAAAAACTGGGTATACCCCAGATCACCTACGTTTCCGAAATTAAGGTCGAGGGCAAAAATGTCATCTGCCGCCGTATGCTGGAGGATGGCTATATGACCATCAAGACCCAGACCCCCTGCCTGCTCACCTGCATCAAGGAGCTGAATACTCCCCGCTACATGAGCGTCGGCGGTATCTTCGAGTGTTACAATAAGCCTCTGGAAATTTACAACTACGAAACCCTGAAGGATGACCCGCTTATCGAGCTGGATACCATCGGCCTCAAGGGTTCTCCCACCAATGTTTACAAGTCTTTCTCTCCCCCTCAGAAGGGTGCCGGCATGATGCTGGAGGGCGCTGATAAGGCGACCTGCGAAAAGCTGGTTTCTCTGCTGGCAGAGAAACACATCATCTGATAGAAAGGAGAAAATGACTATGTCTACTTTTGTGAATACCGATCCCACCGCCTTCAAGGGCGTATGGGTATTCTGCGAGCAGCGTGAGGGCAAACTGATGCCCACCGATTTCGAGCTCATCAGCGAAGGCCGCAAGCTGGCCGATGATCTGGGCGTTGAACTGTGCGGTCTGCTGCTGGGCGATAAGGTCGAAGGTCTGGCCAAGGAGCTGGGCGGCTACGGCGCTGATCGTATCATCGTTTGCGAGCATCCTCTCCTCAAGGACTACACCACCGATGCCTACACCAAGGTCATCTGCGATGTCGTCATGGAAAAGAAGCCCGAAATCATGCTCATCGGCGCCACCAATATTGGCCGCGACCTGGGCCCCCGCTGTGCTGCTACTCTGCACACCGGCCTCACTGCCGATTGCACCCACCTCGATGTCGATGTGGAGAAATACAAAGCCTTCCTGAAGACCACCTCCACCATGGATGTGGATAACATGAAGTTTGATGAGGGCACTCACCTCAAGATGACCCGTCCTGCTTTCGGCGGCCACCTGATGGCGACCATTATCTGCCCCCGCTTCCGTCCTCAGATGTCTACCGTTCGTCCCGGCGTTATGCAGCGTGCTCCCTTCGATCAGGCCAAGGCCGATAAGGTCATTGTCGAGAAGTATCCCGTCGAGCTGGCCGCTTCCGATATCAAGACCGAAGTTCTGGAGATTGTCAAGGCTGCCAAGGATCTCGTTGATCTGACCGGCGCTGAGGTCATCGTATCCGTTGGCCGCGGCATCGGCAAAGATGTTCCCACCGGCATCAAGCTGGCCGAAGAACTGGCCGAGGCTCTGGGCGGCGGTGTCGTAGGCGGCAGTCGTGCTGCTGTCGATGCCGGCTGGCTCTCTGCCGATCATCAGGTCGGACAGACCGGTAAAACCGTTCGTCCCAAGATCTATGTTGCTCTGGGCATTTCCGGCGCTATTCAGCACCTGGCCGGTATGCAGGATTCCGAGTGCATCATCGCGGTGAATAAGAATGAGACCGCTCCCATCTTCGAAGCTGCCGATTATGGCATCTGCGGCGACCTGTTCAAGGTTGTTCCCATGATGATCGAAGCGCTCAAAGCCGAAAAGAAATAATCTTCCCTAAACATAAAGGCTCCTGCCCACCCGGGCAGGAGCCTTTTGCCGAATCAACTATAAAACAGCCGGTACCCTTTAAGCGGATACCGGCCCGGTTTTTCATCTTTGCTCTATCAGCCAAAGAAACGCTTGATTTCAATCTCGGCGTTCTCTACGCTATCGGAACCATGGATGAGGTTTTCGCTGGTGCAGCAGGCATAGTCGCCACGGATGGTGCCGGCCGTTGCTTCCTCAAACTTGGTGGCGCCCATGATGATGCGCATTCCCTTTACAGCATTGTCGCCCTCTACAATCATTGCCAGCACAGGGCCGCTGGTCATGTAGGTCACAATCTCCGGGAAGAAAGGCTTATCTGCGATGTGGGCATAGTGCTCGCGCAGGATCGGCTCATCCAGGGTCATCATCTTAGCGTCAACAATCTTGTAGTTCTTGCGCTCGATGCGGGAAATTACTTCGCCCATCAGGCCGCGCTTTACACAGTCGGGTTTCAGCATAATGTAGGTTCTTTCAATCGCCATGTTTCTACACTCCTTATTCTTCTGCAAATTCTCAGTTTGCAATTTTCTTTTATAGTATAACAGAAAAAAACGTCCTTGGCTATCCCCTTTCGCCCATTTTTCCGGCTAATTTCCATCTCTTCACAAACCTTCGCAAACCATCGCAAAGTTTTCCCTCCGGCTGATGGCCGTTTGACTGCCACCCCGCAACGTGTTACAATACCCACAGCAACCGGTATTTTTATTTTTCCGTCCATAGGAGGTTTTCCTTATGATAAAGCAACTGGGAGACAAAAAGCCAAACACCGAAAAAGCTGCTTTCATTGCTGCCGATGCCGCTATTCTGGGCGATGTGGTGCTGGAAGAGGGCAGCAGCGTCTGGTATGGTGCTGTCATTCGCGGCGATCTGGACCACATTACCATTGGGAAGAACAGCAACATCCAGGATAATGTTACGCTGCATGGCGATCGCGGCTATCCCATCACCTTGGGGGAAGGGGTTTCCATTGGCCACAATGCCGTAGTGCATGGCGCCACTGTGGGGGATAATACCGTCATTGGGATGGGAGCGGTGCTGCTCAATGGCTGCGTCATCGGCAAAAACAGCATCGTTGGCGCCGGGGCCGTTGTTTCCGGCGGGGCACGTTTCCCCGATGGTTCCCTGATCGTCGGCATTCCCGCCAAAGCCATCTCCGAGCTGCACCCGGTACAGATTGCCCATAACCGCGAAAATGCCGAAATCTACTGCCAGCTGGCCGCCCAGCACGCCGCTGCCCAATCATTCCAGAGCTAATGAAAAAAGGTACCCGCCGCCGGGTACCTCTTTTTATTTTTCCCTGCTTCCCGGGAACAGGTTGTCCAGCAGCGCCGCACAGCCCATTTCAATATCCCGGTAAGCCGTTTCGAAGTCCCCCGTATACCAGGGGTCATCAATATCCCTCGGATGCCGGGTAAAATCCAGCAGGCGGCGCAGCTTTCCTTCCGGGTCGCCGCCGAATTCCCGTTCCATCGCGGCCACGTGGCTGCGTTCCATGCCCAGCAGGTAGTCATAGCGGTCATAGTCCGCCGTTACAATATTGCGGGAACCCCGCTGATAATAAGGAATATTTTCCCGCTTCAGCTGCCGCACTGTTCCATTATGTACCGGGCTGTTTGGCGCAAAGACATTGGTTCCGGCGCTTTCGCTGTCCACCACATCCGCCAGGCCGCGCCGCCGCGCCATCTCCCGGAACACAAACTCCGCCATCGGGCTGCGGCATATATTGCCCGAACACACAAATAAAACTTTCTTCATCTTTATTTCCTTTTTGTATCTATTCTGTGTTTATTACGTTTTGTATTATTCCAATGCTCTCCCCGTCATTATATCATAAAACCCTGTATTCACAAAGGAAAAAGTACACCAAG
Organism: Oscillospiraceae bacterium; assembly: GCA_003453215.1. GTDB lineage: Bacteria > Bacillota > Clostridia > Oscillospirales > Ruminococcaceae > Angelakisella. The sequence continues at coordinate 16,429 of DMMB01000058.1, forward strand.
CGCTCCCTTTCCCCGGCTTTTCCATCTTACTATATTTATAATATCATGTGCAGTTCCACTTCTTCCCCATCACTAATGCCCCAAAATACCTCCTCCGCGGCCATAATCCCCTGCCGCTGCAGCTGCTCTTGCAGCCAATGGTCATCCCGGCCAAGGCGGCGAAGCCCATCGCTGATCACCTCTCCCTCTGCTATCACCGTACAGCACTGCGCAAAATCTTTCATCTTACTCCCTCCTTTTCCCCGTAGTATTCCCCGCCTGCCGATAATTTAAGCCTAAAAATTTAAAATATCCTCTTGATTTTAGGAATTATTCCTGATATAATGAAACCAGCCTCAAAAGGATGAGACGATACCGAACTGTTTGAAAGGAGTCATCAACCATGGAACTGAAAGGCACCAAAACCGAAAAAAACCTGTGGACTGCATTTGCAGGGGAATCCCAGGCCCGCAACAAATATACCTATTTTGCCGGCGTAGCCAAAAAAGAGGGCTATGAGCAGATTGCAGAGATCTTCACCAAAACCGCTGAAAATGAAAAAGAGCACGCCAAGATGTGGTTTAAGGCCCTGGGCGAGCTGGGAAATACCGCCGAAAATCTGCTGCACGCAGCCGAAGGCGAAAACTATGAATGGACCGATATGTACGATACCTTTGCCAAAGAGGCCGAAGAAGAGGGCTTCTCTCAGCTGGCTTATCAGTTCCGCGCCGTAGCCGCTATTGAAAAGGCCCACGAAGAGCGCTACCGCGCCCTGCTGAATAATGTCGAGATGCAGAAGGTCTTTGAAAAGAGCGAAGAAACCATGTGGGAATGCCGTAACTGCGGTCACCTCGTCATCGGCAAAAAGGCTCCTGCCGTTTGCCCCGTCTGCGCCCATCCTCAAAGCTACTTCGAAGTCCGCAAGGAAAACTACTGATCAATTATTTACTGGAACAGGAGGAACCACGATGGAACAGAAATTTTATATTTGCAAACACTGCGGCAATATCATTGCCAAGGTAAAGGATTGCGGCGTTCCTGTCATGTGCTGCGGGGAAAAGATGACCGAAATCATCCCCAATACCACCGATGCCGCCGTAGAAAAACACGTTCCCGTCTGGACGGTGGAAAATGGCATCGTTCATGTCAAGGTAAGCTCGGTCGAGCACCCCATGCTGCCGGAGCATTACATCGAGTGGGTCTCCATCCATACCAAGCAGGGCAACCAGCGTAAGGAGCTGCATCCCGGTGAAAAACCGGAAGTTTGCTTTGCCCTGTGCGAAGGGGATGAAGTAGAAAGCGTTTACGCTTACTGCAATCTCCACGGCCTGTGGAAAGCCTGATCTTCCCCATAAAATACAGCCGAGCAGGTTTCATCGCCTGCCCGGCTTTTCTTTATCTATTCTGCCGCTCTCCATCCGACGGGCGCCCCTCCATTTCATGTCGGGCGGCCCCCTTACGGGAGGGCCGCCCTCCCCCATTCCGGTGCGCCCGCCTGCTCTCTGCGGCCAGTTACCCCTGCCACAGCGTCAAATTCCCGCTTGCCAGCGTCTTTGGCACATCTATAATGCGTTGGTTACTGGAGCCCCGGAACCGCAGAGAAATATCATAAAGCGCCTGTACAAAGCGCCCATCCACCAGCACATCCAGCTGGGAAAGCAGCTCCGGAGTCACCTCGCAGCAGGAGTGACTTCCGGGGGTATTCAGTTCCTCCCAGGTAAAGCCGCTGAAGGCCCAAATGGTCTTTTGCGGCAGCTCTGCCCGCACGCGCCGTAAAAAGGGCAGCAGCGCCCGCTGGTTTTGGGGTTCCATTGGCTCACCGCCCAGCAGCGTCAGCCCATTGATATAATCCGGCCGCAGCATTTCAAGCAGTCTATCCTCTACTTCCGCTGTAAAGGGCTCGCCGTAGCCAAAATCCCATGTTTCGGGCTGGAAGCAGTTTTCACAATGGTTGGTGCAGCCGCTGACAAATAGTGTCACCCGCACACCCTCGCCATTGGCAATATCGCAGTTTTTGATATTGGCGTAATTCATACTCTCTCCTAAAAGCTCAAATGTAAAGTTTTCCATCCGCCAGCAAAGGGACGCCCCGCAGAGCGTCCCCTTTTTGCCGTCTATGGTTTACAGGTGCAGCACCCGCTCCTTAATCTCCTGGGTGCGCCCCTGGTTCCAGAACTGTGTCCCGATGTATCCGCAGGTGCGGCGGGCCACATTCATCTTGTCCTGGTCGGTGTTGCCGCACTTGGGGCAGCGCCAGATAAGCTTGCCGTCCTGCTCCACAATCTCAATCTCACCATCCCAGCCGCACACCTGGCAGTAGTCGCTCTTGGTGTTCAGCTCCGCATAGATGATGTTATCGTAGATGAAGCGCATCACCTGCAGCACCGCCTCCAGGTTCTGCTGCATATTGGGCACTTCCACATAGCTGATAGCGCCGCCGGGGGAAAGATGTTGGAACTGCGCCTCAAATTTCAGCTTATCAAAGGCGTTGATCTCCTCAGTGACGTGCACGTGGTAGCTGTTGGTGATGTAGCTCTTATCCGTCACGCCCTCTATAATGCCAAAGCGCTTCTGCAGGCACTTGGCAAACTTATAGGTGGTGCTTTCCAGCGGGGTGCCGTACAGGCTAAAGTCGATATTGTGCTCCTCTTTCCAGTTCTTGCAGGCCGTATTCATGTACTGCATAATTTCCAGGGCAAAGGGCGTCGCCGAAGGATCGGTATGGCTCTTGCCGGTCATGTACTTCACGCATTCGTAAAGGCCGGCATACCCCAGACTGATGGTGGAATATCCGCCGTACAGCAGCTTATCAATGGTTTCTCCCTTCTTCAGGCGGGCGCAGGCGCCATACTGCCACAGAATCGGCGCTGCATCGGAAAGGGTGCCCTTCAGGCGGTTGTGACGGCACATCAGCGCGCGATGGCACAGCTCCAACCGCTCATCAAAGATTTTCCAGAATTTCTCCAGATTGCCGCCGGAGGAAAGCGCCACATCCACCAGGTTGATGGTCACAACGCCCTGATTAAAGCGGCCGTA
>DMMB01000090.1:0-328 GCA_003453215.1 Oscillospiraceae bacterium
CGGATGCCCCGAACCCTGCAGAAAACCGGAAAATGGCAGAAAAAATGGTCGGACTATTTTTTGCCCAATGCGGTTTTGTTGGGGGAATTGCGATTGACTTTACCAAACGGAGGTGTTATAATTAGTCCGTATTCAAGATCACCACTATGGCCCGCTTGCTGCATGGCATTGTTGTTTTGATCCTGCCGCAGACCGGGCTTTGTTTTTTTGGGTACGAAAAATATTATTTAATTGCAGGAGGTACCCAAATGAATAAAGGTACTGTCAAATGGTTCAACGCTGAAAAGGGTTATGGCTTCATCTCCAACGATGAGGGCGGCGAGGACGT
>DMMB01000090.1:566-1000 GCA_003453215.1 Oscillospiraceae bacterium
GAGGGTCAGAAGGTCACCTTCGATACCGAGCCCGATCCCAAGGATACCGGCAAGCTGCGCGCTGTTAACGTTATCCCCCAGTAATAAGCCTTTTCCAAACTCCCTGCCCCATGGCATGGAGTTTTTTATTGGGCCCGCGCCGCCTTGCCACGCCACGGCAGATACGTTATAATGTAGAAAAAAGGAACCAAGGGGGAACTGACCATGAAAACAACCTTTTACCTGGTGCGCCACGGCCAGCCGGATTGGAACTGGGCCGAGAAAATGCGCTTCTATGGGCCCTGCAGCGCCTATATGCCGCTGACACCCGAAGGGGTGGAGCAGATAGAAAAGGCCGCCCGTGATGAGCGGCTGCAGGGGGCGGCGTTTATCCTGGCTTCCCCTTACACCCGCACCATGCAGTCGGCTCAAATCCTTTCCCGCCGGCTGGACCT
>DMMB01000090.1:1209-11085 GCA_003453215.1 Oscillospiraceae bacterium
CCTGCCGGTAACGGTGGAATGGGACCTGCACGAGTGGCTGTATGACCGGGATATGAAAGGGGATCTGCCCACACCGGAGGAGCGCTTTGGCATGGAGGATATGACCCGGTGCTTTTTCCACTACATGGAGTATGAAGAGCTGGCTGGCGAGGACAACTGCGAAACCCGCGGCATGATCGCCCAGCGGGTGCTGGCCTGCCTGCGGCCGTATGAAGGCCGGGCCGAGAAAATTATTGTGGTATGCCATGAAGGCGTTATCCGCAGCCTGACGGGCCAAAAAGTAGTGGAACTGGGGCAAATTGTTCCCTTTACATTGGGATAACCCCCACAAAATAAAGGAGAGAGAACCATGAAAGAGAGGCTGGAACTGCTGTACCGCACACTGCAGCAGGGGAACCCTGCTATTACCGCCATGGTAACCGCCTGCCGCGGGGCGACCCCGCGTTCCCCGGGTGCCCTGCTGGTGCGGAGTGCCAAAGCCACTGCCGGCACTGTGGGCGGCGGCCAGGCCGAACATGATATTATCACCGGGCCTGCGGCATCCATGCTGAACCACGGCCCTACCGTCCAGGTGGGGTGGCACCAGTGCCTTTCCGCCGAAGAGCTGCGCCATATGGGGCAGGAATACGGCGGGGAAGAGGAAATTCTGCTGCTGCGGTGGGAGCCAAGGGATCTGCCGCTGGCAGAAGCGCTGCTTTTGGCCATCGGGCAAAATGCCGATTGCTCCCTGCAGATTGAATACAGCGAAAACGGCTGGCAGGGAGCGCTGCTGCCCCGGGCCATCACAAGCGCCGCCCCCGGCCGCTTTACCCTAAAGCTGCAGGAGGGTGGACGGTGCTATGTATTCGGCGGGGGCCATGTGAGCCAGGCATTGGTCCCGCTGCTGGGCGGGGTGGATTTTGCCTGCACAGTGCTGGATGAACGCCCCGAATATGCCACACCCGCGCTGTTCCCTACGGCAGAGACCCGCTGCGGCGCCCTGCCGGAACTGGCCGCCGCCATCCCTTTTACTGCGGGGGATAGCATCATCATTATGACGCGGGGGCACCAGGGCGATTATGAGGTGCTATGCGAAGCACTGCGCAGCCCGGTGTGGTACATCGGCATGGTGGGCAGCCACCGCAAAATGGAGGCCACCTTCCGCCGCCTGCGGGAAGATGGCTTTACCGAAAGCGACCTGCAGCGCATTACAACGCCGATTGGCCTTGCCATTGAGGCCGAAACCCCGGCGGAAATTGCCATCAGCATCACCGCCCAGCTTATCCAGGAGCGAGCCAAAAAGAGGAGGTCTGCCCAATGATTTTAATTACCCCGGATTTTCCCTGTATCCACTGCGGCGCCTGTGCCAAAGCCTGCAGCCACGGCGTCATCAAAATGGTACCAAACGAGGAGGGAAAGCTGGTTCCCAAGGTTTCTTTTGCCTCCTGCCGGTACTGCCGCGCCTGCCGCTGGGCCTGCCCGGTCATCCCGCGGGAAGAAGTATAAGAAGTACTATTGGTTCCCCGGCCCCACTTGCCGGGGAATTTCCTTTTAGTCCAAAAGAAAAACTCCCCGCTTTACAAAAGCAGGGAGCTGCTGTGCGATCGGTAAAAGCCGCAAAATCAATCCGTCGAAACTTCCGAAACGGTGTAGGTACCGGGGGTCACAGTGACCTGGCCGTTCAGGGCGCCGCCCTCTTCCACCGTCAGTTTGGAAACCTTCACATCGCTATTGATGACGCCGGTGGCCGTAACAACCAGCTTGCCCACATCGACGCTATCGCCGGTGATGCTGCCCAGCAGTACCAGGTGGTTGGCCTTTACGTTGCCCTCTACCGAGCCGGTTTTGCTGATGTAAACATAGCTGGTGGAATTGATATCACCAATCAGCTTGCCGTTGATGCAGATAGGAGAAGCGCCATCTACATTACCGGTTACGGAGTTGCGCGCACCGATAATGGTCTCGTACTTGCTCATATCTTCGGTCTTTTTCTTGCTGTTGTCCAACAGGTCAATCTCAGAAAACTCATCGTCACGTTCGCCAAAAAGCATCATATTCTTACCTCCAGATATTAACTTATGCTCCCCAGATAACAGAAAGCGCCCCGGCAGTCTTGGCCGCCGTTGTTCGCCTTTATATGTAGTCGTTCTACATAAAAACGCTCTTTATCAATTATAGGAACATAATATGATTACGTCAAGGAAAAAATTCCCAAATCGTTCGAGGAATGTCTCCTTTTCACTCCAAAATTCGTGCGTTTCGTCCATTCTTTACACTTCGCGCTGATTTTCATACATTTCATTCTGTGGTTTTTTCTTCCACATTTTTCGTTCTTTTTTGGCGCCGGTTCTTTTCCTCCCAATGAAAAAGAGCGCAAAAAGGCCCCGCCATGCCGTTGCACCGCGAATAAAACCCCGTCTTATGCGACAAGGTGGGTAGCCTCCCGGGCGTTCACGCTCCCTTCTTCCATCTTGCGATGGGAGGTCTGCAATCCGGCCAAACGGAGTTCCGGCTCCCGTGTAAAAAGTGTTGGATCATATCATACGGTGCTGACGTACACAGCAGGGTGTGCCAATGAATATTCAGTTGACAGATTATGCGGGGAGAGGAGAAATTATTCCTCCTCATCCTCCTCCAGGAATTCATATTCCTCGCTCAGCTTATCGCGGAAGATTTCGGCAACGCGATCCAGCTCATCTTCATCCAGAATGGCATCCAGATAAGCTTCGCCATCTTCATCCAGCTCTTCGCTTACTTTCAGGAAGACCAGTTCGGCCGCTTCCATCAGGGCCTCTTCGGGATCTTCATGGATCGGCTCCAGCGCCATATATTCGGTACCGTCCATTTCGGCGCAGGCCACAATTTTATATTCGCTTTCGTTGCCGTCTTCGTCCATCAGGGTCAGGATATCTTCGCCCCAGTTTTCATTTTCCATAGTAGGTTCCTCCTTTGGTTTTGCTCTGCCTCTATATTATGCGAAAATGGCTCCAAAGTCAACCGATACTTGTATTCTGCCCCGCAAATGCGGTATAATGGGGCAAAGAAAATTACCAAATGAAAGGAAACGAAATCCTATGGCATTAAAGCAGTTTACCGAGTGCACCGGCCCCCGCGCCATTATGCACACCAACATGGGCGATATTACCATTCAGCTTTACCCGGAGGTTGCCCCCAAAACCGTCCAAAACTTTGTAACGCTGGCCAAAAAGGGCTATTATAACGGCCTGATCTTCCACCGCGTCATCAAGGACTTTATGATTCAGGGCGGCGACCCCACCGGCACCGGCGCCGGCGGCGAAAGCATCTACGGCGCGAAGTTTGAGGATGAATGCAGCCAGGAGCTGCACAATTTCCGCGGTGCGCTGAGCATGGCCAATGCCGGCCCCAATACCAACGGCAGCCAGTTCTTCATTGTGCAGAACAGCCAGGCGCCCACCAAGGATGTGGATGCCCTGGCGGTACAGGTGGCCTGCTATGAGCTGCTGAACGGCGCCAAGCGCCAGGTGCAGGAGATGCAGGAGGCGCTGGAGGACGCCCCCAAAATTCAGGCCTACATCGATGAAGTAAACACCAAGCTGAACGATTATCAATCCACCGGGCTGCCGGAAGAGGTAAAAGAATACGCCACCGAAATTGCCCAGAAGTACGCGGAAGTAGGCGGCACCTTCCACCTGGATTTTGCCCACACCGTATTTGGCCAGGTCATCGACGGTATGAAGGTGGTGGACAACATTGCTAATGTACGTACCGCCCGCGGCGACCGCCCCCTGCATGATGTCACCATCGATTCCATTGATATTGTAGAGTAAAATCATTTTGCCAAAGGAAAAGGCCCCCGCCATACGGCAGGGGCTTTTTCGATTGGATTTGCAATCATCAGAATTCGAGATTTTTTCCGGTTTCCGGGCTGAACACGTGCACCACATTGCCGCCAAAGGTAAAGGCAATGGGCTGGCCGATGCCAAAGCTGGCATTGGTAGCGCCCTGCATACTCATGGTCTGCACAATAATGATGGTATCCCGGCCGAAGGCCTGCAGGTGCAGGTGAACCGCGCTGCCCATCATCTCGCTGACATCGACAGTGCCATGGATCATCTGCTCGCCCTCACCGGCCAGCATAATATGCTCCGGGCGAACCCCCAGCACCACCGGGCCGGGCTGAACATTCTTTTCTGCCAGGCGGGCCTGCTTATCATCGCTGAGCACCACATGGGCATTGGCCAGCTGAACGGCATACTTGCCATCGGGATCACGCTGCAGCTGAGCATCAAAGGTATTCATACGCGGCATGCCGATAAAGCCGGCCACGAACAGATTGGCAGGGTGATCGAAGACCTCCTGTGGTGTGCCCACCTGCTGAATTTCACCGTCTTTCATAATAACGATGCGGTCGCCCAGCGTCATGGCCTCGGTCTGATCGTGGGTAACATAGATGAAGGTGGTATCAATGCGCTGCCGCAGCTTGATGATCTCGGCACGCATCTGGTTGCGCAGCTTGGCATCCAGGTTGGAAAGCGGTTCATCCATCAGGAATACCTTGGGATTGCGCACAATGGCGCGGCCGATGGCCACACGCTGCCGCTGGCCGCCGGAAAGCGCCTTTGGCTTGCGGTCCAGGTATTGGGTAATATCCAGAATTTCTGCTGCTTCCTTTACCTTACGGTCAATCTCCTGGGGATCGACGTGGCGCAGCTTCAGGCCAAAGGCCATATTCTCATAAACCGTCATGTGGGGGTACAGGGCATAGTTCTGGAAAACCATTGCAATATCCCTGTCTTTGGGAGGAATGTCATTGACCAGTTTGCCATCGATGTACAGCTCGCCGCCGGAAATTTCCTCCAAGCCGGCAATCATCCGCAGCGTAGTGGATTTGCCGCAGCCGGAAGGGCCAACCAGTACAATAAACTCGTTGTCCTTAATTTCCAGGTTAAAATCGTGAACCGCCAGCACCCCTTCTTCGGTCACCAGCAGGTTATTCTTCTTTTCCTTTTCCGGCTCGCCTTTCTTTTTCTTTTTTTCGGCTACCGCGGGGTACACCTTTTTGATGTTTTTCAGTACGACATTTGCCATTTGCATTGCTCTGATCGGGCTGCCTTTGCAGCGCCTTTCTCGCACCGGGGAAAGCAAAATTCCCCGCGCTTTACGGCAGGTCTCCACACTGCCGCACCGGGAGCTTCCGGCGGGTGGTTCCTCCTTTGTTTCGTCCCGGTCGGCCATCAAGTGGAGTGGCCGGCAGGATCGGAATATTGATTTTACTGTCGGAAACGATTCCAGCAGCTAAGGCCATTGTAGCACCCCTGCAGCGACTTGTAAATGAAAGTCCGCTTTTTCGCCTCACTTTTTGTGGAACTGTCATAAAACGAGGGGCTGGTTTGGTGATTTTGTCAAGGAAAAAGCGGTGTGGGGCTTGGCGCAGTGGCCGCAAATGGTGTATAATAGCGGCATAAGGGCAGGGAACCGCTGCATTTTTCTCTCCCTGCACATTCCCGGAAAGGAAGCGTTTTGTTATGAGTCAAATTCTTGGTCACCTGGAACCTCAGGCTGTATTCCATTATTTTGAGGAGATCGCGGGCATTCCCCACGGCTCCCGCAATACCAAAAAAATTGCCGATTACTGCGAGCAGTTTGCCAAAGACCACCACCTGCAGCATACTCGCGATGAACACGATAATGTCATCATCGTGAAAGAGGCTGCCAAAGGCTACGAAAACGCCGCGCCCATTATTCTGCAGGGACACCTGGATATGGTGTGTGAAAAGGCCCCCGGCTGCACCAAAGATATGGAAACCGAAGGACTGGACCTGGTGGAGGAAAATGGCTGGGTGTATGCCAAAGGCACCACGCTGGGCGCTGATGACGGCATTGCCGTAGCCATGATGCTGGCCCTGCTGGCCGAAGAAGGGCTGCCCTCTCCCCGGCTGGAATGCATCATCACCAGCGATGAAGAAATTGGTATGCTGGGCGCTGCCGTACTGCAGCCCACCCTGGTGACCGGCCGCAATATGGTCAACCTGGATTCCGAGGTGGAGGGGGTCTTTACCGTCAGCTGTGCCGGCGGCAACCGCACCTACTGCCGTCTGCCCATCCAAAGGGAAACCATCACCGGTACGGCCGTCACCCTTCAAATTGCCGGGCTGGTGGGTGGCCACTCCGGGGTGGAAATTGATAAAGGCCGCGCCAATGCCGATATGCTGCTGGGCCGCCTGCTGGTCGCTGCCCGAAAGGCCGCGCCCTGCCGCCTGATTTCTTTGGCCGGCGGTTCCAAAGATAATGCCATCCCCAACGTCGCCGCCGCCGAACTCCTGACCGAAGATCCCGCTGCGCTGGAACAGCTGGCCGCTGCCTGGCAGCAGCAGCTCCGCCATGAGTATGCCCCGATTGAACCGAATCTTACCGTTACCCTTACAGTAGACGGTGAAAAAACCGCCCGCGCCATGACCGAAGAAAGCGCCGAGCGGGTGCTGTGCCTGCTGCTTTGCGTTCCCAATGGCATCCAGGCCATGAGCGGCAACCTGCCCGGCCTGGTACAGACCTCCCTGAACTTGGGTATTCTGACCACCGAAGAGGACGCGGTAGAGCTGCACTTTGGCGTGCGCAGCAGCGTAGCCAGCCAAAAGGAGATGCTGACCGAACGCCTGACGGTACTGACCCGTCAGCTGGGCGGCACCGTAGAGGTCTTTGGGGATTACCCGGCCTGGGAATACCGGGCCGAAAGCCCCTTGCGCGACCTGATGTGTGAAATTTACCGGGAGCAGTACGGCGCCGAGCCCAAAATTGAGGCCATCCATGCCGGGCTGGAATGCGGCCTGCTGTGCGAAAAACTGCCGGGTCTGGATTGCGTTTCCATTGGGCCGGAGCTGCTGGAGATCCACACGGCGCGGGAGCGTATGTCGGTGGAATCGGCAGGCCGGGTATGGCGCTATGTGCGGGAAATCCTGCGCCGCAGCCGGTAAGCCTGCCGCTGTTTTCCCTTTGCCCAAACCGAGCAAGCCGCCGGGATCGGCCGGCGGCTTTTGCTGTTTTTCCATTTTGTGTACTCTGCCCAAGCGTTCCTCTTTCCGGGGAACAAAGCCTTGGCTAACTGCCCCTGTTCCCAGCAAAAATCCATCCAAGATCTGTACCATCTTGTGGCATTTTGCCAAGTGATAGGGAGCGCGGAGCCGAAAGGATACAAATTTCGACGGGGGCAAGGAATATTTTTTGTAAAAACCGACCAAGAAAAGCTTGACAAGCCCCGCCTATTGGGGTAATATGGATGATGTACCGGCAGGAATACCCACCGGGACTGGAGTATGTGCCTATGCAAAAACACTGGGAAGCAATGTCCGATGAAGTGCTGGCGGCCGCTGCTGCCAAAGCGGAGGAACACGCCTTTACTGTGTTGGTTGCCCGGCTGCTGCCCCGTCTGCGGGCCATGGCCGATAGCTACCATCTGCCGGGGCTGGACCGCGATGATCTGGTTCAGGAAGGCTTTTTGGGCGTGATGAGCGCAGTGCGCCACTACTGCCCGGCATTAGGCCCCTTTACCCCCTATGCCCTAACCTGTGCCCGCAACAGCATGGGAACGGCTGCCCGCACCGCTCTTTCCGGCCGCAATGAGCCGCTGCGCGACTACGCGCCTTTGCCGGAAGATCGCCCGGCTGGGGAAGATATTCACCCGGAAGCGCTGGTAGAAGCGGCGGAATTCAGCGGAGAACTGCACCGCTGGATGCAGACGGAATTGACCGGTTATGAGCAGCAGGTATTCCGGCTATTTTTGGCCGGCTACCCCTATTCGGAAATAGCATCTCTTCTTTCTTCTCATTCCAAAGCTGTGGATAACGCCCTGCAAAGAGTCAGACGAAAGCTGCGAAAGTTCTATTCCACCCAGTAAGGTATCTGGCCGAATTCGTCGGGTGATATATACAAAACTCCCTTATTACAACCGTGTGAGGGCAGAGATTCCAAAGCGAGGTAATGAAGAATGTACGAAGACAAGACTTTAGTATGCAAAGAATGTGGCAACGAGTTCGTGTTCACCGCCGGTGAGCAGGAGTTCTATGCCGAGCGCGGTTTTGCCAATGAGCCCCAGCGCTGCAAGGCCTGCCGCGACGCCCGCAAGCAGAACCAGAGAACCGACCGTGAGATGTTCACCGCCGTTTGCGCCAACTGCGGCAAAGAGGCGAAGGTTCCCTTCCGTCCCCGTGAGGACCGTCCTGTTTATTGCAGCGAGTGCTTTGCAAAGATGAAGGAAGAGCAGTAATCAGACTCCCTGATAACAAGACTATCCTGCCGGCTGTCATGATGACGGCCGGTTTTCTTTTTATTTCATAATAAAGTAGCGTCCCTGCCGCATCTTCTATGGCCTTACGATGCGGCAAGAACGCCCATGATAGCTGCCCTACTGCAGCGTACCACTTTGTTTTATTCTATTAGTGTTGGATGGGTTCGCCGCTGCGGTGGCCCGGAGCGGTGAGCCAGTCGGCCTTGTAGTAGTAAATAAGCAGGAACAGGCTGCTAAGCGCCCAGGTGATGGGATAAACCCAGTTTACTACGGCAATGCTTTGGTAAATGGGGGTTGCAATGGTAATGATGGTCACGCGCACCACACACCAGAAAGCCAGCATGGAAATCATGGGAATGACCGCCCGGCCCGCGCCGCGCATCACCGCCGCCAGGCAGTGAGAAAGCGCCAGCAGGCAGAAGAACAGGGAACAGGTACGCATCTTCTGCACGCCAAAGGCAATGGCCTCCGGCTCCTGGGTAAAGGCTTTAATCAGCAGAGGGGCCAGCCAGTACAGCAGCGCACCAATGACTTCCGCAATGACAACCGAGCAGATAATGCCGAACCGCGCGCCCTGCCGGGTGCGTTTCAGCTCCCCTGCGCCCAAATTCTGCCCCACGAAGGTGGTAATGGCCGAAGTAAAGCTGGTAATGGGCAGAAAGGCAAAGCCCTCTACCTTGGCATAGGCGCCGCAGCCGCTCATGGCCATTTCGCCATAGGCATTGATATTGGACTGCACCACTACATTGGCCAGCGCAATGACGGAATTCTGCAAACCGCTGGGCAGGCCGTAGGAAAGGATCATGCGGGTCATTTCGGGATCGAAGCGGATTTCTTTCCACTTTACCTGATATTCGCCAGAGACCGGGCGGAGCAGCCGCCCCATGCACAGGAACACGCTGACAAACTGCGAAATGATGGTGGCCAGCGCCGCGCCATCCACATCCATTTTAAAGACGCCAATGAGCAAAATATCCAGCACCACATTGGCCACCGAAGAGATAATCAGATAATAGAGCGGGTGGCGGCTATCGCCCACCGCCTGCATAATGCCGCGGCACTGGTTGTACATAACCAGGCCAATGCTGCCGGCAAAGTAGGTACGGATATAGGAAACCGATTGCGGCATGACATCCGCCGGGGTACCCATCCATTCCAGAATTTGCGGGGTGAAAAGCATCCCGATCACGGTAAGGAATACCCCCGCCGCCAAACCGAAAGCAATATTGGTATGGATGGCGGCACGCATCTTTTCCACTTCGCGGGAACCAAAGAACCGGGAAACCACTACCCCCGCGCCCATCGAAATCCCGCCGAAGAACCCCACCAGCAAAAAGATGAGGGTGCCGGTGCCGGTAACAGCAGCCAGCGCGCTGTTGCCCAGCAGATTTCCCACGATGAGCGCATCGGCGGTATTGTAGAGCTGCTGGAACAAAAAGCCCAGAAACAGCGGAATTGCAAAAGATACCAGCTGTTTGGCAATGGGCCCTTCGGTCATTCTTATTTCGGCTTTGGCCACGGTGCAGGTTCTCCCTTCCTTTTAGACAAAACATCCCATTTGGGGTAAATTCATTGTATTATAGCAGATTTTTGGGGTTGGTGCAAGGGGCTGGGCTCCGGGCGGCAGCCCCGCC
>DMMB01000100.1:0-6728 GCA_003453215.1 Oscillospiraceae bacterium
ACATCATCGTAACACCTACATAGCACCCTCCAAAAGTCAAGCGCAGCCCTTGACAAATCCCTATCTAACGCCTTATAATATTCCGGTAAATCAAAACTTTCGCCCATCGGGTGAAAGCGCGTAAACGGCTATGACAGGGTCAGTTTTGTACCGCCGCCCCCAGAGAGAAAGCCCCCGGCTGCAAGGCTTTTGGCGCATCGGCACATCACAGCCGCCCCCGAGCCATCGGCGTGAAGAACGCCGGCGTCCCCGGTGCGTTAAACCGGCAAAAAAGCGGCAGCGTCCTTTTGGCGCTGCAATTTGGGTGGTACCACGGAAGATTTGGCTTTCGTCCCTATGGCTTCCTAAAAAGGAGGCAGGGGAGGAGAGCTGCTTTTTTATGCTGCTGTCCCCCAAGAAACGCCCACAGAAAAAAGAAAGGAATTTACCCACTATGAAATGGACAGGACTCAATGAACTGCGCGAAAGCTTCCTGGAATTCTTCGTCAGCAAGGGGCACACCCGTCTGCCCTCGGCGCCGCTGGTGCCGCAGGATGAGGCCAGCCTTCTGCTCATCAATTCCGGCATGGCCCCTCTCAAAAAATACTTCACCCGGCAGAAATTCCTGCCGAACGGCAGCTTCCGCGCCACCAGCTGCCAGAAGTGCATCCGTACCCCGGATATCGAAAATGTAGGTAAAACCGCCCGTCACGGCACCTATTTTGAGATGCTGGGCAACTTCTCCTTCGGCGATTACTTCAAGGAGGATGCCACTCGCTGGGCTTGGGAATTCATCACCGAAAAGCTGGAGCTGCCCATTGATAAGCTCTATGTTTCGGTTTATCAGGATGATGATGAGGCGTATGACATCTGGACCAAACGCCGCGGTGTCGCCCCCGATCATATGGTTCGTCTCGGCAAGGAAGATAACTTCTGGGAGATCGGCTCCGGCCCCTGCGGTCCCTGCTCCGAGATCTACTTTGACCGCGGGCCCGAAAAAGGCTGCGGCCGTCCCGATTGCCATGTCGGCTGCGACTGCGATCGTTATGTCGAATTCTGGAACCTCGTATTTACCCAGTTCAATTCCGATGGCGAGGGCGGCTACACCCCCCTGGAGCATAAAAACATCGATACCGGCATGGGCCTGGAGCGTCTGGCCTGCATCATGCAGGGCGTTGATAACCTCTTCGAGGTTGATACCGTCCAGAACATCATGAAGAAGATCTGTGAAATTGCCGGTGTTGCTTACAAGCAGGATGAAAAGAAGGATGTTTCCATCCGCGTTGTCACCGATCATATCCGCTCCACCGTCTTTATGATCTGCGATGGTGTGGTGCCGCAGAACGAGGGCCGCGGCTATGTACTGCGCCGTCTGCTGCGTCGTGCCGCCCGTCATGGCCGTCTCCTTGGCGTTCGGGAACCGTTCCTGTACAAGGTGGCCGATACCGTCATTCACGAAAATGAGACCGCTTATCCGGAACTCGTTCAGCGCCGGGATTATATCGTCAAGACCATCCGTGTGGAGGAAGAGCGCTTTGCCCGCACCATCGATGCCGGCCTCGATCAGGTCAATTCCATTCTGGAAAAGCTGGCGGCCGAAGGCAAAACCGTTTTCTCCGGCGAAGATGCTTTCCGCCTTTATGATACCTTTGGCTTCCCCATCGATCTGACCCGCGAACTGTGTGAAGAGCGCGGCATCACTGTCGATGAAGAGGGCTACAAGGCCCTGATGGAAAAACAGCGCTCCACCGCCCGCGAAGCTACAGCCCGCAATGTCGGCGATGTGGCCTGGGTTGAAGATGTCCTCAAGGATGTCAAGGGCGGCGAAGATTTTGTCGGTTATGAGAGCCTTACCGCCGAAAGCGAGATCCTCGGCATCGTCTATGAGGGCGAACGGGTCGAAGCCATCGGCGAAGGCGATGCTGCTCAGATTGTTCTCACCCGCACCCCCTTCTATGCCGAAATGGGCGGTCAGGTGGGCGATAGCGGCACCATCACCTGCGGCGAAAATGTCTTTACCGTTACCGATACCCGCAAGTCCGGCTCCGGCCACTTCATTCATGTCGGTACCGTCACCCATGGTACTTTCAGCATGGGCGATACCGTCATGGCTGCGGTGGATGAGGACCGCCGCATGAGCATCATGCGCAACCATACCGCCTGCCATCTGCTGCAGAAGGCGCTGCAGGAGGTTCTGGGCGATCATGTCCATCAGGCCGGTTCTTTGGTGGATGATAAGGTCTGCCGCTTCGATTTCAGCCACTTCTCCGCCGTAACCCCCGAAGAACTGGCCCGGGTAGAAGCCCGCGTCAACGAACTGATTTTGGAAGCCAACCCCGTTACCACCACCGAAATGCCGATTGAAGAAGCCAAAAAGATGGGCGCCATGGCCCTCTTCGGCGAAAAATACGGCGATACCGTCCGGGTGGTCAATGCCAATAATAAATCCATCGAACTGTGCGGCGGCACCCATGTGGATAATACCGCCAAGCTCGGCCTCTTCAAGATTCTCAAGGAATCCAGCGTGGCTGCCGGTATTCGCCGTATCGAAGCCGTTACCGGCCGCGGCGTGCTGGAATACATGGCGGAAAACCAGGCTTTGATGAATACCGCCGCCCAGAACCTCAAGCTGGGCAGCCCGGCCGAACTGCCCCAGAAGACCGCTCAGGTTATGACCGAACTGAAAGCCAAGGAAAAGGCGCTGGCCGATCTGGAAAATAAGATGGCAGCTTCCGCTGCGGCCGATCTGTTCAAGAATGCCGTCACCGTCAAGGGCCTGCAGGTTGTCACCGGTATGCCCGGCGAAATGAAACCCGATGCCCTCCGCCTCATGATCGATGAGGCCCGCGGCAATCACCCCGATGCCGTCATTGCTCTGGGTAGCGTCTTTGGCGGTAAGGGTACCATTGCTGTGGCCTGCGGTGCCGAAGCCGTGAAAGCTGGTGCCAATGCCGGCAAACTGGTTCGTGCGCTCTGCCGGCTTACCGGCGGCAATGGCGGCGGCCGTCCCGATAGCGCCATGGGCGGTGCCGGCGATCCCGAAAAGATTGCCGAAGCGCTTACCCGCCTGCCGGAGCTGATCTAATCTTTTGCGGCGCCTTTTTACGGCGCTCCTTCGCGGAGACCGTCCCCTGCGGCGTCGCGGCCCTTGACAGGCAAAAGTACGATTTCATCGTACAACAGCCTGCCTGCGGGCGCTTCTGGCAGGGAACATTCTCCCTCCGCCGCGCCCTTTCCGCCGGGCTTTGCCGGCAGCAGAGCCCTATCGGTATCTCCCGAATTCGAACCGAAAGGAGATTTTTTCATGTGTATTTTTTGCGAAATTGCCGCGGGCGAGATCCCCTCGAACAAATTGTACGAGGATGAAAAGGTGCTGGCCTTTTACGATCTCGATCCCCAGGCTCCCACGCATTTTCTGGTGATTCCCAAAACCCACATCGCCTCTGCCGGCGAGATTACTTCGAAAAATTCGGCTCTGGTGGCGCATATTTTCGAAGTGATTGCAAAAATTTGTGCTGAACATGGCTGGCAGAGCTACCGCGTTGTCACCAACTGCGGCGAGCAGGCCGGCCAAACGGTGCCGCACCTGCACTTCCATGTGCTCTCCGGTCGGGATATGACCTGGCCTCCCGGCTGAGAAAACGTTTGTCTCAGGGAGCCCCCGCTTCGGCGGGGACTTTTTCCTTTCTATGGTTTTTCTTGCATATGCCGGGGTATTATGCTATAATATATCCAAATTTTCGTGTCATAGGGAGAGGTATCATGGCCAAAAATGATAAAAAAATCTACGAGGGCTATAAAAAGCACCAAAAGCTCTGGAACACCGTCTTGATTATTTTCTTTGCCGTTATTGGCGTCGGGGCGGCAGTGATCAATGGCTCCATGGAAATTGATATTGCCCCCATCGTCATTGGCCAGTACCAATTCACCTGGTTCCACCTGGTTATGCTGGTGGTGCTGATGGTGCTGCTGGGCTTCGGCATTGTGGCTCTTAAAAGGGACAGCAGCGAAGAACAGCAGGAAATTTACAGGCAGGAGAGGGAAGAGGCCATCCGCCTGCGGCAGGAAGTGATGGCCGAGCGCAAGCAGGAAATGCAGGAGGCCTACGATGCCATGAAGCGCCGCCGCGCCGAACGTCTGGCTGCCCAGGGCATTGCGGCGACGGCCGCCCAGGCCGATGCGGTGGATGCCGTAGAAACGGTGGAAGCAGTGGAAGCCGAATCCGCCGAAGCGGTGGAGATAGTGGAAGAAGCGGCCGAGCAAAAAGAAGAGGAGAAAACCCCTTGACATTGCCGGTCGAAAGGACTACAATAACCGCATAAATCCCAAAGCGTTATGAGAAAAGTGACCAGCGCCCCGGCATTCTGCCAGAGAGCGGACGGCATAGGCTGCAACCGTCCGCAGAATAAAAGGGGAAAGCCAACCGCCTTTTCCAGCGCGGTGCCAAATCACCGCCGGCCCGGCGCCGTTATCCGCCGCAATGGAGTGGATTGCTTTTGCATCCGATCCGGGTGGAACCGTGGGATCCATTTTGTCTCACCCCGGCTGTTTTCTTCGCAGGAAGAAAGCAGCCGGTTTCTTTTTTATCCCTTTTTAAAATTCATCAACGACCAGAAATGGAGGAAATTTATTATGATTCAAATTACCCTGAAAGATGGTTCGGTCAAGGAACTGGCCGCGCCCCAGTCCATCGCCGATTTTGCCAAGGAATTGAGCATGGGGCTGTACCGCAATGCCTGCTGCGCCCTGGTGGATGGCAAAGTCGCCGATCTCTGCGATCTGCTGGATCACGATTGCGCGGTGGAAATCCTTACTTTCGAGGATGAGCAGGGAAAGCGTGCCTTCAATCACACAGCTTCTCATATGCTGGCCCAGGCGGTGCAGCACCTGTTCCCTGGTGCCAAGTTCGCCATTGGCCCCGCCATCGAAGATGGCTTCTACTACGATTTTGATGTTCCTACCCCCTTTACCCCCGAAGACCTGGAAAAGCTGGAAGCCGAAATGGCCGCCATTGCTAAGGCTGATCTGCCCATCGAGCGTTTCTCCCTGCCGGTGGAGGAAGCCAAAAAGCTGATGGCCGATCAGCCCTATAAGCTGGAACTCATCGAAGAGCACGCCGGCAAGGGCGAAGAGATTGCATTCCGCCGTCAGGGCGATTTCACCGATCTTTGCGCCGGCCCCCACCTTATGTCCACCGGCCCGGTCAAGGCGGTGAAGCTCACCAGCTGCACCGGCGCTTACTGGCGCGGCAGCGAGAAAAACAAGATGCTGAGCCGTGTGTACGGCTGCGCCTTCCCCAAGCGCAGTATGCTGGAAGAACACCTGGCTCAGCTGGAGGAAGCCCGCCGCCGCGACCACAATAAACTGGGTCGTGAGCTGGAATACTTCACCACCGTCGATGTCATTGGTCAGGGCCTGCCGGTGCTGCTGCCCAAGGGCGCCCGGGTGGTGCAGCTGATGCAGCGTTGGGTAGAGGATACCGAGCAGCAGCGCGGCTACCTGCTTACCAAAACGCCCCTGATGGCCAAGCGCGAGCTTTATAAGATTTCCGGCCACTGGGATCATTACCTGGATGGGATGTTTGTACTGGGCGATCCCCACGATGAAACCAAGGAATGTTTTGCCCTGCGTCCCATGACCTGCCCGTTCCAGTACCAGGTATTCCTCAACCGCGCCCGCAGCTACCGCGATCTCCCCATGCGTTTGGGCGAAACTTCCACCCTGTTCCGCAATGAGGATTCCGGCGAGATGCATGGCCTCATCCGTGTCCGCCAGTTCACTATTTCCGAAGGCCACATCATCCTGCGCCCCGATCAGCTGGAGGAAGAGTTCCGCCACTGTCTGGAGCTGGCCAAGTATTGCCTCGAAACCGTCGGCCTGCTGGAAGACTGCACCTTCCGCTTCTCCCAGTGGGATCCCAATAATACCGAAAAGTACATCGGTACGCCAGAACAGTGGGAGGAAGCCCAGGGCATCATGGGCAAGATCCTCGATCACCTCGGCATCAAGTACACCATCGGCATCGATGAAGCGGCATTCTACGGTCCTAAACTGGATATCCAGTATCGCAACGTATTCGGCAAAGAGGATACCCTCGTCACCATTCAGATCGACCAGCTCCTTGCCGAGCAGTTCGATATGTCCTACATCGACCAGAACGGCCAGAAGGTTCGTCCTTATATCATCCACCGCACCTCTCTCGGCTGTTACGAGCGTACCCTCGCTTACCTCATCGAAAAGTATGCCGGCGCCCTGCCCACCTGGCTGGCACCCACACAGGTGGCCCTGCTGCCCATCGCCGATCGCCACCTCGATTATGTCAATGAGATCAAGAAGGCGCTGGAACAGCGCGGCGTCCGCGTGATGGTCGATGACCGCAATGAGAAGATCAATAAGAAGATCCGCGACAGCCAGATGGAGAAGATCCCCTATATGCTGGTGATTGGCGACCGCGATGTGGAAAATGGCACCGTTTCGGTTCGTTCCCGCAAGGAGGGCGACCTGGGCGCTATGGCTCCCGCCGATTTCTACGCCAACCTCACCGAAGAGATCGTCACCAAGGCCCGCTAAGCGGAAACTTACAGCAAAATACCAAACCTACGGGGCCCGGCTTGGCAAAAGCCGGGCCCTTTTTCTCCCTTGCCGCCCCTGCAGGGGGCGGGGTTGGGGCCGCAGGCCAAACCGCCCTCCGGGCAGTTTCAGCGGGCGCTGCCCGCTGGTTCCGGCTGCGCCGGAACGGCCTGCGGCCC
>DMMB01000100.1:7026-10336 GCA_003453215.1 Oscillospiraceae bacterium
GGTCATTCGGCCAATTTTCCCCCAACCGTCACATTCCGTTTACAAAACCAACAAGAAATCCCCTTATTGGGGTGCTATACTGGCATCATTGGCAGCTGCGCCCCGGTGCGCCGCCCCATGACTGGACAAAATCGTTCTATTTTGATATAATATTAATTCGTGAAATTCTGCAGGAAAGGAGGACGCCCCATGTCGGAAGAAAATAAGAGCCCTGCTACGCCGGAAAATCCGTCGGAAAACCAGCCGGAAATTGATACGGCTGCGGCAATGGAGTACATCGAAGCCGGGCAGGCCGCGGCGGCAATCGGTGCGGAATTTGTTGCTTCCCGCAAGCCGAAAAAGCCCAAAAAGCAAAAGAAAGCAAAACCGCAGCCATCGCCGGAACAGGAGCCGGCGTCCTCCCCGGAGGAAGCCGCCGAAAGCGAATCTTCTCTCCCGTCGCCGCAGGAGCCGGCGGAGAACGGCTGGCAGCCCTCTCAGCCGGAAGAACCGACTTCGGAGCCGGAACCGGCCGTCGAAGCAGAACCGGCCGCCGCAGCGGAGCCGACCACAGAAACGGATGAAACCACCCCTTCACCGGAACAGGAACCCAAAAAATCTCCTAAAAAGAAAAAGAAAAAACCTGCAAAAGCCAAGTGTGCCAAGCCCCGGGAACCGCAACCCACTGCGGCCGAAGTCTGGGAAAGCCTGGAGCGCAGCTGTGCCTATATTGGAATGCAGCTTCTGCGGGAATACCATACCATTCGCCGGGGATTGGGCCACGTGGTGGGCCGCATCAAAAACAGAGTGCCGGTGCTGTGGCACAATCTGCGGGTTCGGATCAGCCGCCGGGCCGAGCACTTTGCCGATGAGGTATTGTTCCCTTACCGCATTCTGCACGATGAAACCGCCGAACTGACGGCGGCTTTGCGGGATAAAACCCCGGAGGGGAAAGCCGGCCGCCGGGAGGCCTGGCAGGATTATGGCCGGGCGGTGGCTCGCCCCCTCAATCGAATTGCCAATTTCTTTGCCCCCATCATTGGCCTGGCCATCTTTGCTGGTGTCATCGCGTTTTTCAATCAGTTTACTTTTGCCCTGCGGGTGGAGTATAACGGCGAAGCTATCGGTTATATCGCGCAGGAAAGTGACTTCTATGAAGCCCGCGATGCCATGCTGGATCGCCTGATCAATGAAGAATATATCCCGCCGGAGGATACCATTCCCACCCTGTCTTTGGCAGTCGCCCGGGAAAAGGATCTTTTGTCCAAGGAAGAGCTTACCGATGCGATTATGCGTTCCTCCGGTAATGAACTGGTGGAAGCCTCCGGCTTTTACCTCGAGGGCAAGTTCCTTGGCGCCTTGGAAGACGGCAACGAATTCCTCCTCTACATGGATAAAGTGCTGAACAACTACCGCACCGGAGAAGAGCACGAAACGGTGCAGTTCACCAAAAATATCCGGCTGGAGGACGGCGTATATCCCGTCAGCTCGCTGATGAGCGTTTCCACCCTGCAAAGCTATCTGCGCAGCAACAAGGAACTGCGCCGCAGCTATACTGCCCGACCCGGCGAAACCATCGAAGCCATTGCCAAACGCTACGGCCTGACGGTGGAGGAGATGTACGATCTCAATATGGAGCTGGAAGAGTACCTGACCGCCCTGCGGCAGCAGCAGCTGGGCTACGATCCCGATGCTGTCATTCTGCCCGATTCCGGCACTCCGGCCGAGGAGTGGAATGCCCGGTTGGATGAGATCTCCGTCAGCGGAGAAACTCCATTGGAAACCGCCATCAATAACGGCATGGTGCTGTATATGGGGCTGCTGTACTGGCCGGAGGATCTACCGGATGGCGCGGCGGAAGAGCTGGCTGCGGCCGCTGGGGATAACAATGCCCTGTACCGTCTGCAGTATGGTATTGCCGATGAAACAGCAGAAGCCCCCGCCGATGAAAACCCGGCAGATGCCGAAACCGGCGATGCAGCCGATGCAGCCGGCTCGGAAGAGAGTACCGAAAGCGGCGAAACCGTCACCGGTACCCCCATACAGACCATCAACCTGACCCCGCTGGAGCAGGTGCCGCTGCAGGGCGATGAAGAACTGCTGGTGGTACAGATGGATGTGGAACTGGGCATCCAGGTTACCCGCCGGGAAACCTACACCGCCCGCATCAGCTATGGCACCACCTACCAGGATAACGATAAGTTGCTGGTGGGCAATAACCCGGTCATTTCGGCCGGCGTTTACGGCGAAGAAGAAGTGGTAGCCGATGTCACCTATGTTGATGGTGTAAGGGTGGGCGAAACGGTCCTGAGCCGAACCCGCCTGAAAGAACCGGTCAACCAGGTGGTTTCCCGCGGCACCATGTCCATTGATGATTACTTCAACAGCACCGGCGGCGGCTTTATCTGGCCGGCCGATGGCGGCTATTTCAATGGTTCGCTGGGCAGCTACGGCGGCCATACCGGTATGGATATTGCCTGCCCCATTGGTACAACCGTTCGGGCGGCCAAAGCCGGTACCGTTACTACCGCCCTCAATTACGGCTGGAACTACGGCTACGGCAAGACGGTGGTTATCAACCATGGCTATGGCCAGATCACCCGGTATGCTCATATGTCCAATGTTACCGTCACAGTAGGCCAGTATGTCAAGCAGGGCCAGGTCATTGGTTACAGCGGCAGCACCGGCAATTCCAGCGGCCCGCACCTGCACTTCGAAATTCGTATCGATGGTG
The DNA here is from genome assembly GCA_003453215.1 of Oscillospiraceae bacterium. GTDB lineage: Bacteria > Bacillota > Clostridia > Oscillospirales > Ruminococcaceae > Angelakisella. The sequence goes on from DMMB01000100.1 coordinate 9,740, forward strand.
TGATTAAGGCGCCGGAGAACTACATCGGAAAGGTCTATAACCGCTAAGCCAAAGTAAAATACAAGCTTTACAGTTCCCCCAACGGAGTACTCCGCTGGGGGGATTTTTTGGGGGAAAGGACAAGCCCGCCACGGTTTCAGGCAGGCCTTTCCCCAAAAGGGCAGATGGTCGGGGGACTATTTTGCTGTCCTCCGGCGGCGGAGCGGCCGGAAAGGGAAACCATTACTGACCAATGGCAGTAACAGTAATCTGCAGGGTCAGATCGGCAGTGGGGGCAGCACCAAGTGCATAGACCGTCAGGGCCCCATCGGTATTAGCCGCGGTGAGAGCGGTGACACCGGCCTGCTGCAGCGCCATCAGCTGGGCGGCAGTGGGCTGCAGCCCCACCAGGGAACCGGCAGAAAGCCCGGCGAAAGTCACCGACTGTGAAAAGGGCTCTTCCGCACTCCAACCGCTGGCTGTCAGGGAAATACTTCCCAAAGTAATGCCGGCTTCGCCGGGATCTCCCTTTGGTCCTTGGGGCCCGGCCTCGCCGGGGTCTCCTTTCTGCCCCTGGGGCCCGGCTTCGCCGGGATCTCCTTTCGGCCCTTGGGGCCC
>DMMB01000030.1:0-163 GCA_003453215.1 Oscillospiraceae bacterium
TACTTTTTAGGTATCATATCAATATTCCCCTGAAAGGAAGCATTGCCCCATGAAAGCACCCATCCTCCGCAAGGAAACATTGGCCCCCGGCATCAGCCGTATGGTCGTTTCGGCCCCAATGGTCGCTGCCCACGCTGCCGCCGGCCAGTTTATCATTCTGCGC
>DMMB01000030.1:354-913 GCA_003453215.1 Oscillospiraceae bacterium
CCGGCCAGTTTATCATTCTGCGCCCCACGCCGGAAAGCGAACGAATCCCCCTCACCATTTCGGATTTTGATCCCATTTCCGGCACCGTCACCATCGTCTATCAGGTGGTGGGCGGCACCACCCTGCTGCTGGATTCCCTCCAGCCCGGCGATCTCCTGGCGGATTTTGTCGGCCCCCTGGGTCGTCCCAGCCACATCGAAGGATTCCAAAACGCCGCTGTCATTGGCGGCGGATTGGGCTGTGCCATTGCCCTGCCTACTGCTGCCGCCCTGCATCGTCAGGGCAGCCACGTTACCGTCATCGCCGGGTTCCGCAGCGCCCAGCAGGTTATTCTGGAATCGGAGATGAAAGCCGCCGGCGATCGGTTCCTGCTGTGCAGCGATGATGGAACCGCCGGGGAAAAAGGCTTTGTCACCGGGGTGCTGGAACATCTTTTGCAGCAGGGCGAGCATTTCGATGCCGTTTTTGCCATCGGCCCCCTGCCGATGATGAAAGCCGTAAGCGATCTGACGGCCCGGTGGGAAACCCCCTGTACCGTCAGCATGAATCCCATTATGAT
>DMMB01000030.1:1093-1363 GCA_003453215.1 Oscillospiraceae bacterium
GTCAGCATGAATCCCATTATGATTGATGGTACCGGTATGTGCGGCTGCTGCCGTCTCACCGTAGGCGGCGAAGTCCGTTTTGCCTGTGTGGATGGTCCCGAATTTGATGGCCACCAGGTGGATTTTGCCGAAGCCATCCGCCGCAGCCGGCTGTACCGCCCCCAGGAACAGCAAAGCCGGGAGGCCGCCTGCCGCCTTTTGGGGCTGGAGCCCAAATAATACTGCTTGGAACCAAATTTCCGGCCGGGTCGGTTCGCCCGAAGGGCAAGC
>DMMB01000030.1:1532-2635 GCA_003453215.1 Oscillospiraceae bacterium
GGGTTCGCCCGAAGGGCAAGCCGTCCTCTGGACGGCTTCGGCGGTCCGCGACCGCCGGTTTCGGCTGAGCCGAAACGCCCTTCGGGCGGCCCTCCCCGGCCGCTCGGCATCTCTCTACTTTACCCCGAAAAGAGGAATTCCTGTGAATAAAAACCCCAATCTTTCTCTGACCGCTGCCCCCATGCCGGTGCAGTCCCCTACCGTTCGCTGCCGCAATTTTGAAGAAGTGGCGCTGGGCTATGATGAAATTATGGCCATGGAAGAAGCCCGCCGCTGCCTGGATTGCCCCAATGCCCCCTGCCGCGCCGGCTGCCCTGTCGGGGTGCATATTCCCCAGTTTATTGCCAAAGTAGCCGAGGGCGATTTTGCCGCCGCCTGGGAAATCCTTTCGGCGGATAATACACTGCCTGCCGTTTGCGGTCGGGTCTGCCCCCAGGAAAACCAGTGCCAGGCCGGCTGTGTCCGCGGCAAAAAAGGCGAAAGTGTCGCCATTGGCCGGCTGGAGCGCTTTGTAGCCGATTGGCACCGCAGCCACCCCACCGCCGAAGCCCCAGCACAGCCCACCCCAAAGGGCAAAAAGGTCGCTGTGGGCGGTTCCGGGCCGGCCGGTTTGGCCTGTGCCGGCGAGCTGGCTCGTTTGGGCTATTCCGTCACCATTTTTGAGGCGCTGCACACCCCCGGCGGGGTGCTGGCCTATGGCATTCCGGCTTTCCGCCTGCCAAAAGCCATTTTGCAGGAGGAAATTGCCAACCTGCAAAAACAGGGTGTCACCATCGAAACCGATACTGTCATCGGCCGAACCATCCCGGTGGAGGAGCTGCTGCAGACCGGGTATTCCGCCATCTTTTTGGGCAGCGGTGCCGGCCTTCCCCATTTCATGGGGATCCCCGGGGAAACTCTGTGCGGCGTTTTTTCCGCCAATGAATGGCTGACCCGTATTAACCTGATGCACGCAGCTCAGCCGGGTGCCGCCACCCCCCTGATGCCTGCGAAAAAAGTAGTGGTGGTTGGCGGCGGCAATGTTGCCATGGATGCCGCCCGGTGTGCCCTGCGCTGCGGCGCCGAAGTGACCATTGTTTACCGGCGGGGACGGGAGGAGCTGC
>DMMB01000030.1:2838-4493 GCA_003453215.1 Oscillospiraceae bacterium
GAGGAGCTGCCGGCCCGCGCCGAGGAAGTGGAACACGCCGAAGAGGAGGGAGTTTGCTTCCGGCTGCTGACCAACCCGGTGGAAATACTGGGCGATGAAAATGGCTTTGTGGTGGGGATGAAGTGCGATACCATGGCCCTGGGCGAACCGGATGAAAGCGGCCGCCGCCGCCCCGAAGTGGTGCCGGGGGCTCAATTTACCCTGGAATGTGACGCCGTCATTATGGCGATAGGGACAACCCCCAACCCGCTGCTGCACCGGACGACTCCCGGCCTTGCTGCTGACCGGCGCGGGCGGCTGACCACCGAAGAAAACAGCTGCCGCACCTCCCTGCCGGGGGTATTTGCCGGGGGAGACGCCGTAACCGGAGCTGCCACCGTTATTTTGGCGATGGGCGCCGGGAGAAAGGCCGCCCAGGAAATGGACGAATACCTGACCGAAAACAAATAAAAACTGCCGGGAAACGGGGCCCGCAGGGCGTTTCGGCACAGCCGAAACCAGCGGCTGCAAGCCGCTGAACCCACCTACGGTGGGTTGCCCTGCGGGCCGATCTGACCCCCTGCAGAAACCCCAAAAATCCAAAAGCCAAAACAGGAGGAGTACCATGGCACAGCCAATCGACCTGAAAACCTGGGACCGCCGGGAGCACTACGAGCTATTTTCTGCCCAGAAATTTCCTTACCTGGGGGTGACATTCCGGGTGGACGTGACCGGGCTGCACCGCTGGTGCAAAGAAAATTCTGTAAGCTTTTATTACGCGCTGTGCTGGTACAGCATCCGCGCGATGGAACCGCTGGAAAATTTTCACTACCGGCTGGCCGATGGAAAGCCGGTGCGGGTGGGAGAGCTGATCCCCAGCTTTACCGACCTGAAACCGGGCAGCGAACTTTTCCACATCGTGACGGTGGAAATGGAGCCGGAACCGGCGGTTTTTTGCCGGAAGGCGGCCCAAAAAAGCGCAGCGCAAAGCGGGCTGCTGGACCAGACGGACGAGCAGCGGGAAGGACTGATCTACCTGAGCTGCCTGCCCTGGCTGGACTTTACCGGAGTGCTGAACAACCGGGAAGGCCCCGACGACGGCACACCGCAGGTTATCTGGGGAAAGTACCGCCGGGAGCCGGATGGGCGGCTGACCCTCCCCTATTCCATTGATGCCAACCACCGGCTGATGGACGGGCTGCATTTGGGTAAATTTGCAGAGAACCTGCAGAAGCTATTGGAGGGCGTGGAGGAAAACCCCTCCCACTAATAGGGGCAAAACGCCGCTTTTTTGCAGTGATTTGGTACATTTCACACATTTTTTAAGAGAAAGTTTACAAGTGGCGCACAAGGAATGGATTTTCCAGGCGAAAACTGGCTATTTGCAACGCAAATTATGGCATAAAAAAACTCCCCCGAGGGGGAGTTTTTTTGCACCGGTTTTACTATTATTTTTTGCGGAGAACAACAGCAGAACCGAGAAGTGCCATAACCGCCGCCGCAGCCGCAACGCCGACAAAGTCATTGGAGCCGGTGCTGGGGTTCTTGGTGGCGTCCTTGCTGATGGTGAAGGTGGTGGTGGCGGTATCGCCCGTGAAGTAAACCGACAGGGTGTGGGTACCGACGGCCAGCGTCTTCATGTAGGCTGCGGTCAGCTCCACATAGGTGCTGCCGGA
>DMMB01000028.1:0-2937 GCA_003453215.1 Oscillospiraceae bacterium
CCAACTTGTTATTGCAATTTGCGGTCATAATCCAATTTATTTTATCACAAATGATGCCGCTTGTAAAATAAATCCCGCAAATTTGCCAAAAAAAGCGTTACTGCGGCCATTTGTTCATCGAAAGTCCATTGAATTGCCCCCTGGGGTATACTATAATATTCGGTAGAGTTCCGATAAGGAGGACATTTTTGTGAAATATACCGGTATCCCTTGTGCGGCCTGCGGCAAACCGTTCACTGCGGAAGATGACGTTGTCGTCTGCACGGAGTGCGGCACCCCCTACCACCGCTCCTGTTATAAAGAACTGGGTCACTGCGTCAATGAAGCACGCCATGCCGAAGGTTATGTGTGGCAGCCGCCCAAGGTAGCCCCCGGCCCCTCCATTCCGCTGAATGAACAGCAAAATACCGCCCAAAACGGCTACGTCATGTGCAGCCGCTGCGGCACTGTCAATCCCGCCGGGCGGGAACGCTGCGAGCTGTGCGGCTTTCCGCTGAAAGAAACCGGGGAACGTATCCCGGCCGGAGACCGTGAGACCGAGGACGGCGGAACCTTTGCCGAATATGTGCGCGACCAGTACAATGTAAATCCCAATGAAAAGCTGGGCGATGAGCTGACCGCCCGCGAAGTGGCCGCCTATGTAGGTCCCAATGCTTTGGGCTTCCTGTATAAATTCCGCGCCATGCTGCAGCGAAAAACACCCGTCAGCTTCAATCTGGGCGCTTTCCTGTTCACCGGGCTATATTGCTTCTACCGTAAAATGTACGCACTGGGCGCCATTCTGCTGGCGGTCAAGGTGGCCTGTTACATTCCCTTCGCCATTCAGTACATTCCCTATTTTCAGGAAATGATGGCAGCCGGTGCTACCACCATCAGTGAACTGATGCACATCAATACTCTTTCGCCCCATTACCAGGCGCTGCTTTCCGCCTCCGCCATAGTGCAGTACGGCGGTTTGATCCTCAGTGTGCTCTGCTCGCTGTTCTTCAATTATTTTTACCTCAAAAAAATCACCCAGCAGGTAAAAATTCAGCGCTACCGCGGTCATGCTGCTGCCGGCACGCAGCCGTATTATCAAAATCTTTCCCGCATGGGCGGCACCAGCTGGCTTTCCGTATTCCTTATTGTCATCGGTCTGCTCTCGGTTTCTTCTCTTGTCACCTCGCTCTTTTTGATGTAACTGCATAAAAATAGGCTAAAATAAAGCCAAAAACCGCAAGTTCGCCTGTTGACTTGCGGTTTTTTTGTTGGTATAATTCTTATGTTGTGCTAAATTTTCATGGCATGACTCCTTCCCCCTGCCCAGAGTGGGGGGCGAAAGTCCATAAGGAGGTGTAAAGTATGGCAAACCTGACCAAGAGCTATGAGACAGTATTCGTACTGAGCAACAAGCTGACCGAGGAAGCCACCGCCGAGCTGGTGAAGAAGTTTACCGATCTGATCGCTGCCAACGGCACCATCGATTCCATCGATGAGTGGGGCAAGCGCAGACTGGCTTACGAAATCGACTACGACCAGGAAGGCTACTATGTTCTCGTCAACTTCACTGCTCCCCACGAGTTCCCTGCCGAGCTGGATCGTATCTACAAGATCACTGAAGGCGTGATCCGTTCTCTCATCGTTGCAAAAGAGAACTAAGGAGATGATGTAATGTTTAACAAAGCCATTCTCATCGGTCGCCTGACCGCAGATCCGGAGTTGAAGCAGACCCCCAATGGGATTTCTGTTTGCAGCTTCAGCATCGCTGTGGACCGCCGTTTTTCCGGCCGGGACAGCGAGCGCAAGACTGACTTTATCAACATCACTTCCTGGCGTCAGCAGGCAGAATTCGTCTGCCGCTACTTCCACAAGGGCGATGTCATCGGCGTGGAGGGCTCTATCCAGACCCGCAACTACGAGGACAAAAACGGCAACAAGCGCACTGCCACCGAAATTGTAACCGATAATGTATTCTTTACCGGTTCCAAGGCGAATACCACCGCCGGCGGCAGCAATGGCTACAGCAATAACAGCTACGCCGCTCCCGCCCCCGCACAGCCCGCCTATACCAGCGGCGCTGCCAGCGATTTTGAAGAAGTGGAAAGCGATAACGACCTGCCCTTCTGATCCCAACGAAAACTGTTTCATTATTCTAATAAGGAGGTTTGAACCATGGCTATGGAGCGTACCGAAAGACCCGAGAGACCCATGAACCGCGACCGTCGTCCCCGCAGAAAGGTTTGTGCTTTCTGTGCCGATAAGATCGAAATGATCGATTATAAAGACACCCAGCGTCTGCGCCGCTACCTGTCCGAGCGTGGAAAGATCGTTCCCCGCCGCGTGACCGGTACCTGCGCCCGCCATCAGCGTCAGCTGACCACCGCGATTAAGCGTGCCCGTCATCTGGCCCTGCTGCCCTATGTCACCGACTAAGGCTGCCTGCGGTTAAAAGCACACAAACACCCTGCCCCTGCGGCGGGGTGTTTTTGCGTTCTGTCCCGCTTATGGGGACATACTTGACTTTCACCCTCCCTTATGTATAATGAGATAAAGGAAAGATCTTCCTTGCCGCAGTTTTTTTGCAAAAGCGTGTTGCATTTTGCGGCGCTCGTTCGTTATAAATAGTGTAAGCCTAACACCAGTGACACCAATGGGAGGAAACTACATGAAAAAGCTGACCTGGATTTTGGCATTGAGTCTATGCCTTATCCTGCTGCTGACCGCCTGCGGCAGCCAGCCCACCCCTGCCCCGGGGCCGACACCCGACCCCGATCCCATCACCACCCAGCCGGACCCTGTAACGGAACCGGGTCCCGTCACTGAGCCGGATAATACCCCCATCGACCCCGATGTGCAGAAGTATTTTGAGTATTTCCAGAACTCCTATAATAACGCCGATATCTTTTTGCTGTATCCCGCCGCCGACCAAAAGGAAGCAGCCGATAGCCGGGCCGCCTA
>DMMB01000028.1:3140-3625 GCA_003453215.1 Oscillospiraceae bacterium
CAGCCGATAGCCGGGCCGCCTATGTGCTGGTAAAGCTGGCCGCCGAGGAAATGGCCGCCGGAAAAGAGGTGACCTACTCCTACCCCAAGGCGGAATATGACCGGGCCGCCATGGAATATTTGGGCGAGCCCATCACTCAGTACGAAACCAGCACAACCACCCTGACGCAGGCCGGGAATGTGGAATCTACCGGCTGGGGAGGAAATATTCCTAACTTTATGGTGCTCACCCATCTGGAGCAGCTGGGGGAAAACCACTACAAGGGGGTTTTCTCTGTCTACGGCAACGGCTATGGGCAGGGCGGCGATCCGGCTGAATCCTACGAGGACTGCTGCAATCGGTTAATGCATGGCAACATTCTGCCCACCGATTTTCTGCTCGGCACCCGCACGCTGGAATGGGAAGAATGGGAAAGTCCGCTGCTGGGTTTGCAGCTGCGGTATCTTTCCTGTGAATTTGCCGCCCCAGCGAACTAAAACATGAGC
>DMMB01000028.1:3852-4116 GCA_003453215.1 Oscillospiraceae bacterium
CCCGCCATATGGCGGGCGTTTTTGCGTTTATCCTGCGCTTATTTAATAAGATCGGCAAGTTTTATCGGCAGCATCTTCTGCAGGCCAGCCGGAGATAGCTCCACCTGGAAGCCCACCTTGCCGGCACTGATGCAGATGGTGTCATACTCTGCCGCGCTTTGGTGCAGCACAGTAGGGAACGGTTTTTTCATCCCAATGGGGCTGCATCCCCCGTGGATATAGCCGGTAAGGGGCAGCAGCTCCTTCTGCGGCAGCATGGCGATG
>DMMB01000028.1:4317-5443 GCA_003453215.1 Oscillospiraceae bacterium
CCTTCTGCGGCAGCATGGCGATGCTCTTTTCCCCCACCGCTTTGGCAGCCTTCTTCAGGTCCAGCTCCTCCGCCACGGGGATGACGAACACAAAGTGTCCGCCGGAAGCGCCGGTGGTCACCAGCGTCTTAAAGACCCGTTCAGGCGGCTCGCCCAGTGCCGCGGCCACCTCCACCCCGCTTACCGCGCCAGTGGCCAGGTAATCATGCGGGGTGTAGGGCAGTTTTTTCTGCTCCAGCAGACGCATCACATTGGTTTTTTCGGTTTTATCTTTTGCCATAATATTTATTTCTCCCCCCGGAAAATGCCAACCGCCGCCAGCACCAGCCCGATACCGCCGCAGATGGCAGCCGGAATATCGGGATAGAAGCCATTTCCGCCGCTTAAAATGCAAATGCCCAGCAGAAACAGTCCCACCAGCATCAACACTATGCCGCCCAGCGCCAGTCTCAGGTTGTCGCTCATTTATTGTCCTCCTCGCGCTGCTTCTTGATCTTCTCCTGCCAGCACTTGTAGCACATGGCCACATAGCTTTCGTTGCCGCCCAGGAAGACCTGCTCGCCCTCGGTAACAATACGGCCATTGGCAATTCGGGCGTTGACGGTTGCCTTGTGCCCGCAGGCGCATACGGTCTTTATCTCGGTCAGGGAATCCGCAACCTCAAAAAGGCGGCGGCTGCCCGGAAACAGATGGGTCAAAAAATCGGTGCGCAGGCCAAAGCAGATAACCGGCATATCCCGCTCATCCACCAGCGTCCGCAGCTGGTCGATCTGTTCCGGCGTGAAGAACTGGCACTCATCGGCAATGATGACATCCATACCGGGGTGCTGGTCGAATTTTTCGATGATGTTATCCTCCGGCAGGATGATGTCTGCCTTTTTTTCCAGCCCAATGCGGGATTTGATGATATCGGCACCGTCGCGGGTATCCACCGAGGGCTTGATGAGCCAGACGGTCATGCCCAGTTCCTCGTAGTTGAACTTGGTGATGAGCGCCTGGGCGGATTTGGAGCTGCCCATTGCTCCGTATTTGAAGTACAGCTTTGCCATTTTCGCGTCCTCCTCTATTTGGGTGCCGGCCGGGAGCGTGGCCCCGCAGGGCGGCGCTATGCGCCGTGGCGGGCTGC
>DMMB01000022.1:0-3210 GCA_003453215.1 Oscillospiraceae bacterium
CGCAGCCGTCCCGCCGGCGAGCGTCGTCCCCGCCTGGAGGATCCGCCTGCCATCGGCGGCCCCGTCCGCCGGGAACCGCAGCCGGAAACCGCCCCCAAGGCGGAAAAGAGCACCGTAGAGCAGGAAATTCTCTCTGCCAATACCGGCAAGCGCTACGGCAAAATTGATATCTGATGAAAAGATAAAAAGCAAAACCCCCGGAAAAATTCCGGGGGTTTTCTTTTGTCCTTTTTACGGGTTTGGTTCGGCGGTACTTATCCATACGGTGGCGACAAACTGTGTTTTATCCCCTTCGGCGGTTAGGCGGCCCGCATGGCGTTCGGCTATTTGCCGCACAATGGAAAGCCCCCAGCCGTGGCGATCCAGCCGTTCGCCGCCGGTGGGTTGGGGCGCCGGTTCCGGCAGGGGATTGCAAAACCGCAGCAGCAAAAAGCCGCCGGTCACTCGCCCCCGGATTTCAATCTGGCGCTTTTCCTGCGGCAGGGTACGGCAGGCCGCCATGGCGTTATCCAGCAGGTTTGCCAGCACAGCACACAGCTCCGCACCGCTCAGCGGCAAATTCGCCGGGATCTGCAGGCGGCAATCCACCGGGATATTTTCTTTTTGGCACAGGGCCAGCTTTTCCGTCAGGATAGCATCCGCCACCGGATGGGCACAGTACCGCTCCGGGGTGGGGTACAGTTCCGCCGCAGAATCCATGCAGCGGCAGGCGTCCTCCCATTGGCGGCGGTGCAGCAGTTCGGCCGCTTCCTCCAGGCGTGCGGTCAGTTCCAGCCGGATACCGGCCGCCTGTTCCGCTTCCTGCCGCAGAGCTTCGCCCCGCTGCCGCTGGGCCGCCAGCGAATGTTCCATGAGCTGCTGCCGCTTGACAGAAATTTCGTGCTGGGTGCTTTGCCGCAGGGTATTAAAAAGCAGGATATCCGTTCCAACGCACAGCAAAAACAGCGCCGCAGCCACCAGACCCCACGGATTGATATGACCGGTGGCGAGAATTTGCATCGTCAGCCGCCACAAAAGCACCAGCTGAGAAAGCGGGAACAGCAGCGCATACCAGGGCAGGCTAAATTTCTCACTCATGCGGGGCTCCTTCCTGCGCCTTCAGCGGCGCGGCAAAGGCGGTCAGCAGTTCTTCGGCGCGGTCATATTCGCCGCGTTCCATCAGGGTATAGATGGTCTGCAGCTGGTTGCGCAGATCATGCCGCAGGCAGGCGGTTTGTTCTATGCGGGCCACAACGCCATGGTAGTATTCCAGTTGCTGCTGCAGCTGTTCTTCCAGCAGGGCGGTGCGCTGCAGGGCCAGCTGTTGGGCGGTGTATTGCCGCAGCGCCCGAAAAAGCAGGATATCCGCCAATATACAGCACAGCGCCATCATGCCCAGCAGCAGGTAGTTTTCCAGCGAAGCGCGCTGCATCAAAGAAAATATGGCGCAGAACACCACCAGAAAATACTGCCCCACCGGCACCGGGGCAAAGCGCCACAGGTTGGCTTCCTCCTGCGGGTGCACACTGCGCTGCCAGATGAGTACCAGCAGCCAGCACAGCAGCGCCACCACCCCATAGAAGATAAACTGCAGCAGAACCATGGTTTTCTGGTCATTCAGCACCAGGTCGGCATTCACAAATTTCTGGAACAGCAGCATGGAAATCATGGCCGTTACCACTTCGCCCACCACCGAAATAAGCGAAATAAGCATGGCGGCAAAAGCCGCGCGCAGGCTGCGCTGCCGGGCAAACAGCAGCACACCGCCCATCCACAGGGTGGAGGTAACCAGCGGCCGCAGCCAGCCGTAGCTGCTTTCGGTGGGGATGAGAAAAATAGGGAAGGAGACCAGCTGCCACAGCAAAAAGAACAGTTTTGGCCGGCGCATGGGCACCATGCGGAATAGGGCCCATACGGTGATAATATTATAGGGAATGGAATGAACCATGCCCCAAAGCTCCGGATGCTGCATTCGGTATCCCTCCCGGACAGAATGGTTTACAAAAAAAGCATAGCACATGGAACCGCCGGGGGCAAGCACCGGCTGCCAAATCCCCGCCCCGGGCCAAAAAAATCCCCCGGTTCCGGCATCGGATGGGGGAATTTTTCTTTTTTACAGCCGGCAGGTCAGGTAACTCAGGTAGGCTTCCCGCATCTCTTTGCGGTGCGCCTGGCTAATGGGCACCCGGTCGCCGTTTTTCATCAGCAGGCTGTCGCTTTCCAGCTGTGTGACCTGCGCCATATTAATCAGAAAGCTTTTGTGGCACTGCACAAAGGCCGGCCCCAGCTGGGGCAGCAGCCGCGCCAGGGAAATATAGCTTTCCACCGTACCCTGCATGGTGTACAGCCGCGCCAGCCGCCGGTCACTTTCCACATAGTAAATGCGCGCAGTGGAAAGCGGAATGATCCGCCCGCCCGATTGAATGGCAATGCGCCGTTCCTCCCGTCGGGAAAGGTTCCGGACCGCCCGGTCCAGCGCAATATAAAGTTCCTCCCGCCGCAGCGGCTTGGTCAAAAAGTAAATATGTTCCGTTTGGTACACTTCGGTACAAAAGCGCACAGGGTACCCCGTCATGTAGATGACCTGAGTGCCGCTTTCGGCCGGGAATAATTCCTGCACCAGCTGAATTCCGCTGCTTTCGCCCTCGCCCAGGTCAATATCGGTCAGCAGAATATCCACCGGCGTGCGCCGAACCAGCTCTCGCAGTTCATCCGGTGCGGCCGCACACTCTATTTCCAGCTGATCGGCCAGCGTCCACTGCTCCAGCAGCCCCATCAGCTCCTCCCTGTGGGCAGGACGGTCCTCCAGCACCACAACCTGTACCATAATAGCGACACTCCTCTCTTCACATAAGAAAATTGTATCATATCCCCCCGCCGGGGAACAAGGGTATTCCGGCCGGGAAAGAGCGTTAATTGTTACATCTTTCTCGTTATTTATTACATCTCTCTTGTTCGCTTCCTTGGCTGTTCGGTATAATTTTTTCACCGGCGCCCCCTTGGTTCGGGTGCCAAAAGTACCCGAAAAGGAGGCCCCATTATGAGCCTGTTTACCGAAGAAGAACGCCGGCAGGATGGGATCCTGCGCGAGGCATTTCTGGAACTTTTGCCGGAACTGGCGCAGAAAAACGGCATCCCTCCCTCCGTTATCAAGGCTATGGCTGCCCGGCTGCTGCTGCCCACCCAACCGGCGGAAATTCCGGAAGAAGCATGGCTTCCGGAGCCGGATCC
>DMMB01000022.1:3393-6634 GCA_003453215.1 Oscillospiraceae bacterium
GGAGCCGGATCCCGCCCCGGAAGATCTTGTTTCGCCGGCAGAAGAGGCACAGGAAGTGCTGCCGCCTCATCCGCTGGCCCGCCTGGAAGAACAGTTGGGCGAAATGGCAAAGGATCTGCAGCAGCTGCAGGAAAGGGAAGAGGCCGGCCAAAAGGAACTGGCGGCCCTGCGCCGCGCCATGGCGGAATTTTCCGCTGCCGAAAAGGATGCCGCGGCCGATCGTGTGCTTCTTTCGGTCATTCGGGTTCTGGATATCATAGAAGCGGCGCTGCGTCCGGAGGATGAGGAAAAAATCGAAGCGCTCCGCCGGGAGTCGTCGGTCCATGGCGCCGAACTGGCCCACCACTATCGGGCAGAACTGCAGGGGGTCCAGCAGGATCTTCTGGAGCTTTTGTATCAAAATGATGTGGAGCCCTTCACCTGCGGCGGTCCAACCCTCGATCCGCTGCGCCAGCAGGTCTTGGCCCGCAAAACGGCGGCCTATTTCACCGATTGCCCGGAAGGGGAAATGCTGCTGCAAAGCCGCCGCCCCGGCTACGCCCGCGGGGAGCAGATCCTCCGCCGGGAGCAGGTCTGGGCCATTCAGGTATTGCCCCGCTGGATGGGGGAGGAACTGGCCAATGGCCAGCCGGAACCCCCGGACCCCCGGTAAAAGAATGGCACAACAGGGGGAGGATGCCCGGTACCGCCCCGGCTGCTGAACTGTCATCGAAAATAATAAGAGGAGATAAAATTATGGAACTCATTCTTGGCATCGATCTTGGCACCACCTATTCCTGCGCCGCCTGGGTGGATGAAACCGGCAAACCGCAGATCATCAAAAATAAGGAGGGCTTCCTTACCACGCCGTCCGCCGTCTTTTTCCGCAGTCCCAGCGAAAAGGAGGTAGGCGAAGCCGCCAAGCAGTATGCAGTCATGTATCCCGATCGCGTCGTTTCACAGATCAAGCGCCACATGGGGGAAGAGGGCTATACCGTCTATATGGATGGCGCCGATCTCCGTCCGGAGGAAATCTCCGGCTATATCCTCAAAAAACTGACCGAAGATGCCGTTTCCACCCTGCGGGCGGAAGGGGCCATTCCCCCCGATGAACCCAAAAGCATCGCCGCAGTCATCACCTGCCCGGCTTACTTTGGCGCCGGGGAGCGCCACGCCACCCGCACCGCCGGGGAACTGGCCGGTTTGCGTATGCTGGCGGAACCGCTGAACGAACCCACGGCCGCGGCCATTCTGTTTGGGACCCTGCAGCAGGGCGATACCCGCAATGTACTGGTGTACGATCTGGGCGGCGGCACCTTCGATGTTACCATCATTCACGTAGAACCCGGCCTGATCGATGTGGTCTGTACCGGCGGCGATCATCACCGCGGCGGTGTGGATTGGGATAAACGCCTGATGGAACTGGCGCTGCAAAAGGCCGAAGCCCAGGGCCTCCTTACCGCCGATGCGGTTTATGAAGATCCCGAAGCTCTGCAGGAACTCACCCTTTCGGCCGAAGAAGCCAAGATCAATCTTTCCGCCCGGCCGCGCGCCATGCTGCGCTTTACCTGCGGCGGCAAAACCGCCCGTGTGGAAGTAACCCGCGAAGAATTTGAAGCCGCCACCGAAGATCTGCTGCAGGATACCCTGCGCCTGACCGATGATATGCTGGCCCAGGCCGCGGCCAAGGGCTACCCGCTTTCTGCCATCGATGAACTGCTGCTGGTGGGCGGTTCCACCGGTATGCCCCAGGTGGTGCAGGCCCTTCAGCAAAAGTACGGAAAAACACCCCGCAGCTTCGATCCCGCTGGTGCGGTGGCCAAAGGCGCCGCTCTCTTTGCCCAAAAGAGCGCCGAAATGGAAAAGGTGCTGCCCACCACGCCGGCCGGCCGCGATCCCAAAGTGCTTGGTCGGCTGGGCGGCGTGCAGGTGCGCAATGTTTCCAGCCGCAGCTACGGGGTCAATGCCTTTGATATTGCCGATGATGTGGAAAAATTGTTTATCATCATTCCGCGCAATGCCACCCTCCCGGCGGAAGGGCACAGCCGCTTCAATCCCCGCAATGATAATCAGTCCGCCTCCCGCTTTGATGTGATGGAAAGCCTGGCGGCCGGCGAAGTTGCCCCACTGAGCGAAGGGAAAAAGCTGGGCGAAGCGGTTTTGGAACTGCCGGCCGGCTGCACCCGCCAAACGGTGATTGATGTCACCTTTACCCTGACCGAAGGCGGCCTGCTGCAGCTGCACGCCATCGAGCGCGATGGCGGCCGGGAGGTTCACGCCCAGTTCCAGGTTTCCGGCGGCATGAGCCAGCAGGAATTGGCTGAAGCCGGCGACCGCATCAGCCATTCCACCGTGGAGTAAGATACCATGAGCGAAAACCGACCGAATTTTATTCTGCTGCTGGGGCTGGAACCCCGCAGCGACTGGACCGACGAGCAGGTGGAAGAAGCCATTGCCCGCTTTAAAATGCAGCTGACCCGCGATGAGAAAAATCCCCGCCGCGCGGCCAAAGCAGCGGAAAACCGCCGCCTGCTGCCGGAATTGCAGCAGGTCATGCGGGATCCCGCCCGCCGCGCCGAAGAAGCCGTGGCCGCCCGCGCCGCCCTGCAGCGTGCCGCCGATGAAGCCTATCAGGAAGCCGGCATCTACACTGCCAAGGGCTTTCTCACCCCCAAGGAATTTGAGGATTTGGTAAACCGGTATGCCCCGCGCGGGGTCAGCCGGGAGGCCCTGCAGCGGCTTTTTTCCGGCACTGCCATCCACCCGCCGCAGCCTTTTTCTCCGCTGCAGCCGGCCCAGCCCTACCCCCAGCGGGAAGAACTGGAACGCTGGCTGGAGGAACAGAACTACCCCTATCTGAATTTGTACGAATTTTTGGGCGTTCAGCCGCCGGCCACGCCGGAAGAACTGCTGGCCCGGGTGGAACAAAAGGACCGGGAAATTCTGCAGGCGGTGGCGCCCACGCCGGAACTGCTGGCGGAGCGCACACTTTGCGCCATCTGCCGCCGCACCTTTGCCGATGCGCAGACGTTGGCCGGCTACAATCTTTATTTTTACGGCCATCCGCTGCCGCAGATCAGCATTATGGTGTGCCGTCAGGGCTACGCCAATGGCGGCCACATCACCTCCGCCATGCACCAGGCGCTCATTCGCAGTGCCTTGCAGACCTATAGTGGAGAAATCAATGCCGAAGATGCCGCCCTGTGCGTGCAGCGCGTAGCCGAAGCCGAGGGCTTCCGGCTGGATCCTCTTCCGGCCGAAC
>DMMB01000049.1:0-15568 GCA_003453215.1 Oscillospiraceae bacterium
GCTGCGGCTTATTCCGGCATTGGCATCAATAAACTGCGTGAGATTACCAACGAGGATAAGTGCAAATTTGTCCTTTGGGTGGGCAACAAGCGTTTGATCAAGCGCCGTCTGTTTGATTGCTTTATCGAGCAGGCGTATTCTATTTGNNTTCAGCCCCGCCATGCAGGAAACGCTGCAAGCCCATCAGCAGGACTTCATGCAGAAGGATGTCCCGATTTGGGAAAAGAGCAATCTGACGCTGGAAGAAGCTGCGGCTTACTCCGGCATTGGCATTAACAAACTGCGTGAAATTACGAATGAAGATAAATGCAAATTCGTCCTTTGGGTGGGAAACAAGCGTCTGATTAAACGTCGCCTGTTCGATTCCTTTGTCGAGCAAGCATATTCTATTTGAGAGGCTGCCAAAGGCTGCAAATGTGAAACCGTCCTTTTCTCATTCGCTGCGGGTGGAAATCGCATGGCTGATGTGTTATACTGACACTGACCTTATAGATGCGCTTTTCACAGAAAGGAGTTTCTAAATGCCTGAAAAGCGCAAGGATAGCAAGGGCCGTGTTTTGAAGGATGGCGAAAGCCAGAGAGCAAACGGCACTTACGACTATCGTTATACCGATATCCACAAGAAACGGCGTTGTATTTACGCCAAATCCCTGACAGAGCTGCGGAAGAAAGAGGACGAGCTGCGGCGCGACATGGCAGACGGCATCGACTATGCAGCGGGTGACATGACCGTGGCAGAGCTGGTTGACCGCTACATGAACCTGAAACGGGGCTTGAAGCAAAACTCCCTGCGGTCGTATGGTTCTGCGGTCAAGCGGATTCATGCCGACCCCTTTGGGCAGAAGCCGATCAAAACCGTAAAGCTGTCCGACGCAAAAGGCTGGTTTGTGTTCCTGCACGACAGCGGCATCAAGCAAAACACCATCGGTGTCCTGCAAAGCGTTGTCAGACCGGCGTTTGAAATGGCAGTGGATGATGACATCATTCGCAAGAATCCGTTCAAGTTCAAGCTGTCTGACGTGGTGCCAAAAGACGCCTATGTACGCGACGCGCTGACCAAGGAGCAGCAGGAGAAGTATCTTCAATTCGTGCAGGACTGCGGCGGAAATTACTATGATGACATTGTAATCCTGCTGGGAACCGGCTTGCGTGTGAGTGAGCTGTACGGTCTGACACGGGCAGATATTGACTTCGACCGACGCTGTATCCATGTGCGGCGGCAACTATGCCGGACGGCAGAAAAGCCCTATTTCGTCACACCGCCCAAAACCAAAAGCGGCATCCGAAACGTTCCTATGACGGACGCGGTTTACATGGCGCTGATGCGGGTGGTGAAAGCCAGAACTGCCCCGAAGGTGGAATTGCTGGTGGACGGTCACAGCGGCTTCCTCTTTCTGGACAAGTCCGGGATGCCGAAGGTCGCGATGCACTTGGAGAACTATATGCGGGGTCTGCAAGCGCGATTTGAAAAGGCATACGGCAAGCCTGTCCCTCGGATCACGCCCCATGTGCTACGGCATACCTTCTGCACCAACGTTCAGCAGGCAGGACTTGATGTGAAAAGCCTGCAATATCTGATGGGACATTCCAACGCCAGCGTGACGCTGGACGTCTACACGCACAGCAGCTTTGATTCCGTCGAGAGAGCCTTTGAACAGATCGCCAGCAGCCTGTAATTTTCATTGTACGAAGTTGGCTGGCTTACGCCACAACTTACGCCAATTTCCTGTCAAGTGGCGTAGATTTACGTAGAAATGTGTGAATTTCATCAAAATCAAGAAAACTGAAAAAAGCAGCTCAAAGCCTTGATAACTCTACGAGAATCTACGTTTTGCGTTATATGCGTTTTGCTTCAAAAAGTTGCGGTTTTGAAGGGCGGCATGTATTGATCCCATTAAACAACTGAATTTGCCTCATCCAAAAGGAGCCGTCCCCACATGGCGTGGGGCGGCTCCTTGGCAATAGGGGAAAAGATAGGGCAGCGGCTTTTGGTAAGTGTTTGCGCTTTTATAGGGTAATTTTGACAATATCGCCCTCGTGGGTGGTGACATCCACCAGCGGCCAGCCGGGATGGGTGCGGGCGAGGCCGCGCAGGGAGGTGAGAAGCTGCCCCAGCATCTCCGGCGGGATGCCGCAATTCGGGGCGTGCCGGGCGATGACGGCGACGACAATGCGGGTGGGGAGCCGGCCGTATACCAACCAGCCGGGCAGCCGCAGAGAGATCTTCTTTTCTTGGGAGCGGACAATAATTTTCATGGCTTACTCCACGTAGATTTCCACGGTATCGCCATCGGCCGTTTCCACTTCCACCAGTTTGCCGATAACGCCCTGTTCCACCAAGGCCACAAGCTGCGCAATATCGATGTTTTTAAGGGCTTCCCCGGCGGCACTGCCGGAAACCTGCGGCATTTGCATACCCATTTGCAGAGCGACCTGTACCAGCGCCATGGGCAGATTGACACGAACCTTATCGCCCTCTTTGGTATTGACATAAATCCGGAAGATCATATCCTTGAGAGGTTTGCGCTGTTCTTCGGGCAGCAGGGTGGTTTCCGGCTGATTTTGGTTGCCCAGCAGTTCATCGATGGTGACGCCGAAGAGCCGGGCCAGCTGCGGCAGCAGGGTGATATCAGGGCAGGAAAGATCGTTTTCCCACTTGCTGACCGCCTGTGCGGTGACGCCAAGTTCGGCGGCGAGTTCTTCCTGGGTCATATTCTTTTTGCGGCGCAGTTCCGCGATGCGGCTGCCGAGAGTCTGATTCATCATAATAAGGTTACCTCCAAATGCTGTGTAATGTTTGGGGTGGGAGCTCCGTTCCATAGCTAAAGTATAGCGGAAGGACGGCCGGAAGAAAAGAACGCATTGGTTGAGAGGACGAAAATTTTGCAACGAGAGGTTGAAAAACAACTCAACGAATGGTTGAATGAGCAAAATGCCAGAAAAATAAGGTCTTTTTTTGACAGTGTAAAGAAAAACGCTTGACAGACGAAAGATGGTGCGGTATAATGTGAACTGTAAAGAAATCCGCTTTACAAAGGCGGAAGGACAGGAGTGACCGCAGCGTGGCAAAGAACCTGGAAATTTCCTTTTTGCTGGATTTTTACGGCGATATGCTGACCGATAAGCAGCGAGATGTGGTGGAACTGTACTACAATGAGGATCTTTCCTTAGCGGAGATTGCGGCGCACAGCGGCATTACCCGGCAGGGGGTGCGGGATTCCATCAAGCGGGCGGAAAGCCAGCTGCTGGAATATGAGGAACGCCTGCACCTGGCAGCCCGTTTCCGCCGGATCGAAAGTGTGCTTACTTCCATTGTGGGGGAAGCCGAACAGATTGAAAAATGGAATGACCGTTTTGGCGGCGCCCCGGAGATTGACCGCAGCGCCCGCAATATTATCCGGCTGGCGAACCAGCTGGATGAGGACTGAACCGATAAAAAGGAGACCCTATGGCATTTGAAGGACTGACCCAAAAGCTGGCCGGGACATTCAAAAAACTGAAAAACCGCGGCAAGCTGAGTGAGGCGGATGTAAAAGAAGCCATGCGCGAAGTGCGTCTGGCCCTGCTGGAGGCCGACGTCAACTACGGCGTGGCCAAAAAGTTTGTGGCCGATGTGACCGAGAAATGCATTGGCGCGGGCGTGCTGGATAGCCTGACCCCGGCCCAGCAGGTCGTTAAGATTGTAAACGATGAATTGACGGAGCTGATGGGCAGCACCCACCAGCGCATCAATCTTTCCTCCCGGATCCCGACCGTACTGCTGATGTGTGGTTTGCAGGGTTCCGGTAAAACCACCCACAGTGCCAAACTGGCGTATATGTTCCGGCAGCAGGGCAAACGTCCCCTGCTGGTGGCCTGCGATATTTACCGCCCGGCGGCCATAGAGCAGCTGAAAGTAGTAGGCGAAAAGGCCGGTGTGCCGGTTTTTGAAATGGGGCAGACCGACCCGGTTAAGATTGTAAAAAAGGCGCTGAGCCATGCGCATGACTACGGCAACGATATTGTGATTATCGATACGGCCGGCCGTCTGCACATTGATGAAGCGCTGATGGAAGAGCTGAAGGCGGTAAAGGAAGCGGCCAATCCCGATGAAACGCTGCTGGTGATTGACTCCATGACCGGCCAGGACGCTGTAAATGTAGCGACTGCCTTTGATAACCAGCTGGGTGTGGATGGCATTATCCTGACCAAGCTGGATGGCGACAGCCGCGGCGGCGCCGCCCTTTCGGTAAAGGCAGTGACCGGCAAGCCCATCAAGTTTGCCGGCGTAGGCGAAAAGATCGAGGATCTGGAGCCATTCTATCCCGATCGTATGGCCTCCCGCATTTTGGGAATGGGCGATATACTTTCTCTCATTGAAAAGGCATCCACCGGCATTGATGAGCAAAAAGCCCTGAAAATGGTGGACAAAATGCGCCGCAATGAGATGGACTTTAACGACCTGCTGGACCAGATGGATGAGTTGAAAAAGATGGGGCCGCTTTCTTCGGTGATGAATATGATCCCCGGGGCGGCCGGTAAGCTGAGCGATGAGGATGCCGAGCGCAGCGAAAAGGAACTGGCTCGTTCCCGCGCCATCATCTATTCCATGACGCCGGCCGAGCGCGCCAAGCCCTCTCTCATTGATCCCAAGCGCAAGCGCCGCATTGCAGCCGGCAGCGGCACCAAGGTGGAAGATGTGAACCGCCTGCTGCGCCAGCTGGAACAGAGCCGCAAGCTGATGAAGATGATGAGCGGCAAGGGTGGGAAAAAGGCCAAACGCATGGGCTTCCCGGGCGGTTTTCCCGGCGGAATGCCCGGCATGATGTAAAACAAAGTACGGTTTTTCCCGACAGAGAGTCGGTAAAAATAGAAGAAACAGACGGCGCTACGCCGGTTCATTCAAACACTTTTGGAGGTAAATTAACATGGCAGTAAAGATTAGACTTCGCAGAATGGGCGCTAAGAAAGCTCCTTTTTATCGCATTGTAGTAGCGGATTCCCGCTATCCCCGCGATGGCCGCTTCATTGAGGAAGTAGGTTACTATGATCCCACCAAAGAGCCCTCTGTCATCAAGATTGATGAAGAGAAGGCCAAGACCTGGCTCGCTAATGGCGCTCAGCCCACGGATACCGTTAAGGCTCTGCTGAAGATCCAGGGGATCGTAAAATAAGCAGTCCCCCTTCTGGAAAGCGATAAGGAGACTTAATAAATGGAAGAATTGATTGCAACCATCGCCAGAGGCCTGGTAGATGACAAAGAAGCAGTCAGTGTTACCGCTGACCCGGCGGACGAAGAGGGCAACGTTGTTTATCACCTGCACGTAGGCGCAGAGGATATGGGACGTGTCATCGGCAAACAGGGGCGCATCGCCAAGGCGATCCGCACCATTGTACGTGCCGGTACCAATAAGTCCGGCGGCCGCGCGACGGTCGAGATTGACTGAACAGAAACTGCGGGGGAGGACGAAATGCGCCTCCCCCTGTGTTTTGCACAGAAGGAGAGCCCAATGAAAGAATTTTTGGAATGCGGGAAGATTGTTTCCACCCACGGGGTGCGCGGAGAGGTAAAGGCCGAGGTGTGGATGGACAGCCCCGAAGAGATGACCGCCCTGAAGGCACTGTACCTGGATGGCGGCAAAACACCGCTGGCCGTAAAAAGCGCGCGGGTACACAAAAATATGGTGCTGCTGATGCTGGCCGGGGTGGAAACGCCGGAGGCCGGCAATGCCCTGCGGCAAAAGATTCTCTTTGCGCGGCGGGAGGATATTCCGTTGGAAAAGGGGCAATACTTCCTGCAGGATCTGCTGGGCTGTGTGGTAAAGGACGCCGATACTGGAAGGGAATATGGCAAGCTGTGCGATATTACCGAAACGGGCGCAAACCGGGTGTACCATATCCGCTTTGCCGATGGCAAGGTGCGGTTGGCCCCGGATATTCCACAGGTGGTGCTGCGGCTGGCCCCGGAGGAGGGCGTGATTGAAATCCGGCCGCTGGCAGGGCTTTTTGACGATGGGACGGAGGACGACTATGAGGTTTGACATCGCGACGCTGTTCCCGGAAATGTGCGAAACGGTGGTGAACAGCAGCATCATCGGGCGGGGCATAAAAGCCGGCAAGTTGGAGGTGCACTGCCACCAGATACGGGACTACACCACCGATAAACACCGCCGCACCGACCTGCGGCTGCATGGCGGCGGGATGGGAATGCTGATGACCTGCCAGCCCATCCATGACTGCTGGAAAGCCGTAAGCGAGCAGATCGGCCAGAAGCCGTATGTCATCTATCTTTCACCGCAGGGCAAGGTGCTGACCCAGGCCCATGCCAGAGAGCTGAAAGAGAAGGAAAATCTCTTCCTGCTATGCGGCCACTACGAGGGCGTGGACCAGCGGGTGCTGGATGAGATTGTGGATGAGGAACTTTCCATTGGGGACTATGTGCTGACCGGCGGCGAACTGGGCGCTTTGGTCCTGGTGGATTGCATTGGCCGGATGGTAGAGGGCGTACTGCCCAGTGAGGAGTGCTTTACCGAGGAAAGCCACTGGAACGGATTGCTGGAATATCCGCAGTATACCCACCCGGTGGAATGGAACGGGAGAAGAATTCCGGATATTCTGCTGAGCGGCGACCATGGCAAAATTGCCAAGTGGCGGCATGAGATGTCGTTGCGGAACACGCTGATCAAGCGCCCTGATCTGCTGGAAAAGGCCGAACTGAGCCAGAAAGACCGCTGGCTGGTGGCGCAGATGAAAGCCGAACTGGCGGCAAAAGACGGAAACGATTCCAATGCGGCCCAAACGGATGGCGAAACGGATAGAAAGTGACAAAAAATTATAGGTATTCTGCACAAATGCGCCCCCCGAAAATCGGCGGATATTAGCGGTTCGTCAGAAAAATGGCAAATTGAAAAGTTGAGGGCGGTTTGTAATTGAAAGAGCCGGCGGACTTTGCTATAATGTTAATGGAGATATAAGGGACCCCATTTCTTTTAGGCGAAGAGGAGATGTCGATATGTACTCAAAAGAAGTTTCCGTTCAGAATCACGTTGGTCTGCATGCGCGGCCCGCTACTTTTTTCATTCAGAAAGCCAATGAATATAAGGCCTCTGTGTGGGTAGAAAAGGAAGAACGCCGGGTGAACGCCAAAAGCCTGCTGGGCGTCCTTTCCCTGGGCATTGTAGGCGGCACGACCATTAAGATCATCGCAGATGGCGCTGACGAGCAGGAAGCGGTAGACGCCCTGGTGAAGCTGGTAGAAACCGGCTTTGCAGAGTAATCTGCCAAAAGAGACAGAAACGAAAAGGTGCGGAGAGCCAAAAGGCTGCCGCACCCTTTTATTTTTTGAGAACTGAAGTTTAATGATTTTTCACCTGTTCGGTGAAAGGGTAGCCTGTGAAAGGCGCGGGAAAGGGGGAACCCTCTCTTACGGGGTTCCCCCTCTTGTCGGGACGAGCCACCGGATCGTCCCGACAATTCATCCCCTTTCGGAGCGCCCTCCGGAGGAAGAGAGGGGAAGCCTGTGCGGGTGACTTACATCAAAAACATCTGATGATGTTTTTGATGCTTCGCACAGGGGGATGTTTCGCGCATTGTGATGCGCGACCAGCCTTTTGAGAAAGGCTGGAGCGAAAACTTTTACCCGGGGCATATTTATGGTATAATAAAAGCAGAAAGGAGGGACCGCCGGATGGATATGCAAAAGATAGCCGAGCTGCGTAAAAAAGCCAACACCCTGCCGATGGAACCGGGCGTTTACCTGATGCGGGATCGCCGCGGAGAGATTATCTATGTGGGCAAGGCGAAAAAACTGAAAAACCGGGTGACCTCCTACTTCCGCGGGGTGGAACGGCACCTGCCGAAGGTGTACCGCATGGTAGAGCAGGTGCAGGATTTTGACTACATTGTGACGGACAGTGAATTTGAAGCGCTGGTTCTGGAATGCAGCCTCATCAAATTGCACAGCCCCAAGTATAATATTTTATTAAAAGATGACAAGGGCTACCACTACGTGTGTGTGACCAAGGAGGAATATCCCCGCATCCGGCTGGCACTGCAAAAGGGGAACGATGACAATGAATACATCGGGCCGTTTATTTCCTCCATGGTGGTAAAGCAGACGGTGGAAGAGGCCAACCGGGCCTTTTTGCTGCCCACCTGCCGCCGCAAATTCCCGGAGGATTTTGGCAAGGAGCGCCCCTGCCTGAATTATCACATCCACCAGTGTATGGGGGTGTGCAGCGGAAAAATCAGCCAAGAGACTTACCGGGAGGCACTGGAGGAGGCCCTGCAGTTTATCCGCACCGGCGGGGTGCAATCGGTGGAAAAACTGACCGAGCGGATGCAGGAGGCAGCCGAGGTACTGGATTTTGAACGGGCAGCCCGCTATCGCGACCGCATTTCCGCCATTCGGCATATCACCGATCAGCAGAAAGTGATTGCCTTCCCGCATGAAAGCCTGGACGTGCTGGGCTGGGTGCAGGGCGAAGATAAGGTATACTGCTCGCTGCTGGTGCTGAGGGAAGGACGCCTGCGCGATAAAAAGGATTTTTCTTTTGACTGTATGGGCGAGCCGGAGGAAGTGGTAACGGAGTTTTTGCTGAGTTACTATATGCAGGCCGAGGAAGCTCCGTCCGAGGTGTTTTTGGAACGGGAACTACCCGACCGTCTGCTGCTGGAACAGCTGCTGCGGGAGCACCGCGGGAAGAAAATCCAATTTACAGTGCCGCAGCGTGGCGAAAGCCGCAAGCTGTGCCAGATGGCGCAGAACAATGCCGCGCAGGAGCTGGCCCGGGATACCAACCGCACCGGCAAGGAAATAGCGGCGCTGACCGAACTGGGGCGGCTGCTGGGGCTGCAAAATCCGCCGGATTATATTGAAGCTTTTGATATTTCCAATATTGGCGGGCAGACCATTGTGGGTGGTATGACGGTGTTCCGCCGGGGACGCCCCGAAAAACGGCTGTATAAAAAATTTACGATAAAGGATCAGGCAACACCCGATGACTACGCTGCCATGGAACAGATGCTTACCCGCCGGCTGACCCACTACCGCGAGGCAGCCGAAACCGGGAAAAAAGATGGTTTTGAAATTCTGCCCGATCTGTGGCTCATCGATGGCGGCGCGGGACAGGTGGCGGTAGCCAAACGGGTGGCAGAGCAATTTGGGCTGGAAATCCCCATCTTTGGCATGGTAAAGGATGACCGGCACCGCACCCGGGCCATCCGCGCGGAAAATGAAGAAATTGCTATCCGCTCCAGCCAGTCGGTGTTTCGGCTGATCACCAATATTCAGGATGAGACCCACCGATATGCCATCAGCTTTTCCCGCAAAAGGCACCAAAAGACCGGCTTTGCTTCCACATTGACAACAATTCCGGGAATTGGCGAACAGCGGGCGACAAAACTGCTGAAGCATTTTAAAAGCATGGCGGCCATCCGGTCCGCGGATGTGGAAGCTCTGGCGGCAGCGCCCGGCATGAACCGCCCGGCAGCCGAGGCCCTGTACCGGCACCTGCATGGCGAACAACAGGCAGAAAACTGACTTTTTCGACCAATGGGATTGACAGCAGGCGGGAAAAATTATACCATAAGTAGAAAGGGCCACTGCCCCTAAGGAGAAAAACTGTGCGAGTAATAACCGGTACCGCCCGCGGGCGAAAACTGAATACGCTGGAGGGCCGCGATGTGCGCCCCACCACCGACCAGGTAAAAGAGGCCATGTTCAGCATCATCCAGTTTGAAGTGGAGGGTGCAGCGGTACTGGATCTGTTTGCCGGCAGCGGTCAGCTGGGGATTGAAGCCCTAAGCCGGGGCGCTCGGCTGGCGGTTTTTGTGGAACAGAACCGCAAGGCGCAGGAAATGGTGCGTCAGAACCTGGTGACGACCAAACTGGCGGAGCACAGCCGGGTAACGGCTATGGATGCGATTGCTTACCTGCAGGGGTGCCGCGATACCTTTGATATTGCGCTGCTGGATCCGCCCTACCACAGCGGATTGGTGGAAAAAGCGCTGCCGCTGCTGGTGCCCCAAATGTCCCCCGGTGGGGTGATCCTGTGCGAAACGGCGCTGGATGAAACCCTGCCGCAGCAAGTGGGGGATTTTGGTATAAAAAAAGAGTACCGTTATGGAAAAATTAAGCTGACCGCCTACCGCGTTTTGACGCAGGGCGATACCGAAGAATAAACAGGGAGGGGAACGGATGAATACCATTGAAAGTATCCTGAATGATATTGATGAGCTGTTGGAGGATTCCTGGAGCCTGCCGCTTTCCGGCGGACGCTGCGTAGTGGATGCCGAAAAAGTGCGGGATCTCATCGATTCCATTCGCATGAATATGCCCAATGAGATCAAACAGGCACGCGCGGTGGTAGCCGACCGCAACCAGATCCTTTCCCTGGCAAAGGGAGAGGCGGAAGCGCTGATCCGCAAAGCGGAAGAACGTGCCAAGCAGCTGTTGGAGCAGGAAAGCATTGTGCGGCAGGCCAATGCCAAGGCGATGGCCCTGCTGAATGATGCAAGCACCCGCGCCCAACAGATGGTGGACGAAGCCCAAAAGCAGGCCGAGCAGACGGTGAATGAAGCACAGGCCAAGGCAACGGCCATCCGTACCGAGGCCAGCACCCGCAGCCGGGAAATGAAGCAGGCCAGCTATGAATTTGCAGAGAATATTCTGCGCACCAGCCAGGAGGTTGTGGCCAAGAGCCTGGGAAATATCACCACCACCCGGCAGGCATTGGCACAGGCCGCCAGCCAGGCCGGTTTGCGGGAAGAACCGCTGGAAAAATAAAAAGAAACAACCACCGAAACAAGACACCGCTTGGAGAACTTCCAGGCGGCGTTTTTGCTGTGCCGGGGCGGCCAAACAGCACGAAGGAAAGGAAAAATCGTTCGACATTTTTAATCAAATTTTATGGGGCTTTATAGACATATTTACTAAGAAACAGGAAGATATTCGGGAAAATGGCGCGCCCGGCCCGCGATAGGGGAAAAAGACGGTTTGTGCGCCATGGACGAACAACAGTTTGTTGTTGCAAAGCGGCTTTTCACGCTTTATAATCAATGTATAAGTGGTGAAAAGTGGGTAGTTGTGGAGCATTTACCCTACTTTTTCAAGAAAATCAACCGGAAAGGGGGAACGATCTGATATGTTGATGGGACAGTATGAGCATAGTATTGACCCCAAAAACCGGATCAATTTCCCCGCCAAGTTCCGGGAACAGCTGGGTGAAAGCTTTATCCTCACCGTAGGACTGGATGAATGTGTTGCGGTTTATTCCGCCGAAGAATGGGACAAGCTGGAACAGAAAATCAACCAGCTGCCCATGAGCCGCGGACGAAGCATCAAGCGTTATTTTTTCAGCAATGCGGTGACGGTCGAGCCGGACAAGCAGGGACGCATTCTGCTGCCGACTCACCTGCGGGAATATGCCCACCTGGAAAAAGACGTTATTGTGACCGGAGCCTCCGATCACGCCGAAATCTGGGATGTGACCCGTTGGCAGAATTACATCGGGCACCTGACCAGCGAAAGTGTGGCCGAGGAACTGGACTCCTTGGAATTCTAAGGGGGCAGATATGGAATTTTCTCATTATTCGGTGATGCTGCCCCAGTGTATGGAGGGGCTGAATATCAAGCCGGATGGCATTTATATTGATGGAACTGCCGGTGGCGCGGGACACTCCCGGGCCATTGCCGAGCGGCTAACCACCGGACATCTGCTGAGCTTTGACCGTGACCCCGATGCGGTAGCGGAGGCGACCAAACGATTGGCTCCCTATCCGGCAGCAGAAGTGATCCACAGCGAGTTTGCCCGTATCCCTGAGGTGCTGGCAGAAAAGAACATCGAGGGTGTAGACGGCATCCTGCTGGATCTGGGTGTATCCTCCTACCAGCTGGATAACCCGGAACGGGGCTTTGCCTACAGCGTAGATGCTCCGCTGGATATGCGGATGAGCCGCGAGGGCATGACCGCCGCGGATATTCTGAACACCTACGATGTGGATGCCATGGCCCGCATTTTCCGGGAGTTTGGTGAAGAACGCTTTGCCTATCCCATTGCCAAACGGATTGCGGCTCAGCGGGAGAAAGAACCCTTTACCCGCACCGGTCAGCTGGTCGATCTCATCTATGCCACAATCCCGGCGGCCGCCCGCCGCGAAGGCGGACATCCCGCCAAACGGGTATTCCAGGCGCTGCGCATTGCCGTAAACAGTGAATTGGATCAGCTTTCGCAATGTCTGGATACCGCTTTTGATTGCCTCAATCCCGGCGGCCGCTTCGTCATTCTGACCTTCCACTCGCTGGAGGATCGGATGGTGAAACAGAAATTTGCCGCCTATTGCCAGGGCTGTACCTGCCCGCCGGAATTCCCGGTGTGTGTATGCGGCAAAAAGCCAAGAGCCAAATTAATCAATCGTAAACCCATCGAAGCGGATGCCGAGGAACTGGCCAAGAACAGCCGCAGCAAATCCGCCAAACTGAGAATACTGGAAAAACTATAATCCCGGCGCCCGCCACCCCGGCGCCGATACGATAAGGAAAGGAGGGGCGGCAGATGAATTCCCGCTGGAACAGCACTGAAGCCTACGATCTTTCGATGTACGAGGTGCCGGCAGCACCGGTAAAAAGACAGCCCGAACTGATCCCCCCCAAAAAGGCCAAAACCCAGAGCAAAAAGGCGGCTCAACGCAGCGCCATGCGGCGGCTGACCGCCTGCGCGGTTCTGGTGGTGGTTTTTTTGGCGCTGGTTCTTTACCAGAATGTTTCCACCATTGAACTGGGGAACGAAATCCAGACCCAGAACGACCTGTATGCGGCCCTGCAGGATGAGCACAGCTACCTCAGCGGAAAGCTGACCTCCAAGACAGCGCAGGAGGTAGACAGCTACGCAGCGGCGCAGGGTCTGTGCAAGGTGCAGGATTATCAGGTCAGCTACATCCGGCTGAATGATGCCGATGTGGCGGTACGCACCGAGGCGGCGCCTTCCGGTTCGGTGCTGGAAAGCCTGATGGACGGTATGGATACCGCCTTGGAATACCTGCGGATCAAATAAAATAGACTGTAGCGTTACAGAGCCGAAGAGGTAAGATGATGTCTTACCTCTTTCGCCACATTTTATGGGAAAACGACATTTTCCGTTATTTTCCTCATTTTTCCGGAAAGGAGGCTGCACATGGCCTCGATCCCCAATAAAAAAATGCGCGGACGCGCCATATTGGTAGCGGCGCTGCTGGTTATCGTGGGCTTTGGGTTGGTCATTCATCAGCTGTATCAGGTGCAGCTGGTGGAAGGGGAATCCTACAAGCAGGAGGCCATGAGCCGCCAGCTGCGCGCCACCACCATCAATGCCAACCGGGGAACCATCTATTCGGCCGATGGGCAGGTTCTGGCGGCCTCGGCGACCTCCTGGCGGGTTATTTTTTCTCCTGCGGATATTACCGATGAGCAGGCCGAATGCCTGGCCGATGGCATGAGCGAGATCCTGGGGGTAGACCGGGAATTTATTTTGGAGCGTGCCAGCAACAAAAAGAGCTTTTACCAGGTCATCAAGAGCCGGGTGGATAAAGAAACCGCCGATGCCGCCTATCAGTTTGCACTGGATAATAAAATTTCCGGGGTGACATTGCTGCCGGATACCACCCGATACTACCCCTATGGCACCATGGCTTCCACCGTATTGGGCTTTGTAAATGCCGATAATGAGGGCGCCTATGGTCTGGAGGCCTACTACAACAGCACGCTGAGCGGCACCCCGGGAAAAGTGGTGACCGCCAAAAACGCCTGGGGCACCGATATGCCCTATACCTACCAGGATATTACCAGTGCGGAAGACGGCAACAGCCTGGTGCTGACGTTGGACAGCAATATTCAATCGGTGATAGAAAAGCACTTGGCTACGGCCCTGACCGAGCACGCAGTGCAGAACCGTGCCACAGTCATTGTGCAGGATGTCAATACCGGGGCGATCCTGGGTATGACCACCATGCCGGATTATGACCCCAATAACCCGCAGGCCATCGTTTCGGAAATCTCGCTGCAGAAGCTGGCACAGTACGAAGAGGGCAGCGAAGAGTACAAGGAAGCCTTTGCCTACGAACAGCAGATTCAGTGGAGCAATAAGGCGGTAAACGAAGCTTACGAACCGGGCTCGGTCTTTAAAGTAATCACCACGGCTACGGCCCTGGAAACCGGCGCGGTGACGATGAATTCCAGCTTTAATTGTACCGGCAGCTATGTGGTGGGCGGCATTACCAAACACTGCTGGAAGCACGCCGGCCACGGTCTGCAAACATTGGCGCAGGCCATGCAGAACAGCTGCAACCCCGCCTATATGCAGATTGGTGAAAAAATAGGCGGCACCAATTTCTATAATTTCTTCCAATCTTTTGGCCTGACGGAACCAACCGGGATTGACCTGCCGGGCGAAGAGAGCGGCTATTTTTACAGCGAAGCACAGCTCAATTCCACCCAGGGCAACCTGGAAACCGCCGCATTCGGCCAGAGCTTCAAGGTGACGCCCATTCAGCTTATCACCGCCGTTTCGGCTTCGGTAAATGGCGGTTACCTGTATGAACCCTATGTGGTGGATAAGGTATTGGACAGCGATGGAAACGTTGTTTCTGTGACCGAGCCGACGGTGCGCCGCCAGGTCATCAGCGAAGAGACCAGCCGCCTGGTATGCAAGCTGATGGAGGGGGTTGTAACCGCCGGTTCCGGTAAAAATGCAGCCGTACCGGGGTACAGCATCGGCGGTAAAACCGGCACCAGTGAAAAGCTGGATTCCGACCGCGGTTACTACACCTACTCCTTTGTAGGGGTGGCCCCGATGGATGACCCAAAAGTAGCGGTTTTGCTCATTTTGGATGAACCGTATGAGACGGATCTGTATGGTTCTACCGTAGCGGCCCCGGTGGTGGGCGCTATCCTTTCCGAGATCCTGCCCTACATGGGGGTAGAAACTAACTACACTGCCGCGGAGCTGGCCACCATCAATGTAACGGTGCCCAATGCGGTGGGCCAAAGCGCCCACATGGGCATGGCGGCCATGACCCAGAAGCAGCTTTCTGCGGTTATTGTAGGCAATGGCGATACCGTTATTGCTCAGGTGCCGGCTTCCGGCTCCGTTATCCAGAAGGGCAGTACCGTCATTCTGTACACCGATCAGGAATCGCAGGAGAAAAAGGTAATCGTGCCTGATGTGCGCGGTAAAACCGGGCAGGTGGTCAATACCATCCTGACCAATGCCGGACTGAACCTGGATGCCGATGGCATTGGCAGAATCAGCGATACGGCGGTGGCCATCGAGCAAAGCATTGAACCCGGCACTGAAGTACCCAGAGGAACACTGATTACCGTGACCTTCAGCAATACTGCCAAAGCAGAAAATTCACCATAAACTGACCCACAGGAGGCCGCTATGCCGAACCAGCCCGATTGGGAGGTTCAAAAGCAGGGACTGCTGCAAGCACTGCCGCCGGAGATGGAACCCATCTGCGACAGCCGCGGGGAAGTAAAAAATAAAGTTTTTGTTTGCATTCGCGGGGATCACCACGATGGCCACACCGATGCCGCAGGCGTTCTGCGGCGGGG
>DMMB01000049.1:15793-30542 GCA_003453215.1 Oscillospiraceae bacterium
GGCGGGGTGCTGCCGCCATAGTAACCCAGAAGAAGCTGGGCCTGCCCCGGGAATATGTGGTATCCGATACCAGGGCGGCGCTTGGCTGGCTGTGTGCCCGCTACTGGGGGGAGCCGGCCAGGGAACTGCGGCTCATCGGGATTACCGGCACCAATGGAAAAACAACCGCCGCCCACCTGCTGTACCATCTGCTGCAAAGCGCCGGGATCAGGACCGGCCGCATCGGCACCGATGGCATAGTGTGGGGAGAAAAAACACGGCCCAACCCCTATACCACGCCGCCGCCCACCGAATTGCACCAATTATTCCGCGAGATGGTGGCCGATGGCGTGACCGCCGTTGTAATGGAGGTCAGCAGCCAGGCTTTGGCGCAGCGGCGGGTAGAAGGATTGACCTTTACGGCCGCCGTATTTACCAACCTTTCGCCGGAGCATTTGGATTATCATGGCAGTATGGAGCAATACTTCGCGGCCAAAAGGAAACTTTTTGACCAATGCCGCGCGGCGGTTATCAATACGGCCGATCCCTATGGCCGCCGGCTGCTGGATACGGTGAGAGTGCCGGTGATGCCTTATCACCTGCCGTGGCAGTACCGCTGTGAACCGGGCTGGAGCCGCCTTTCATGGCGGGGTGGGCAGCTTATCATCCCCTTAACGGGAGAGGTTTTTCTTCCCGATGCGTTGGCCGCCGCAGAAACGGCGCTGGTGCTGGGACTTTCTCCCCGGCAGGTGATGGCGGCCCTGCCGCATTGCCCGCCGGTACCGGGCCGGGCAGAGCTGCTGTGGCAGGGCGCAGGACGAATCATCCTGCGAGACTATGCCCATACGCCCGATGCATTGGAACGCATCCTGCATAGCTTGCGGCGAATTCATAGCGGCCGCTTGCTGGTGCTCTTTGGCTGCGGCGGCAACCGCGACCGCCAAAAGCGCCCGCTGATGGCAAAAGCGGCGGTTCGCTGGGCCGATGGCATTGTGATTACCGATGATAATCCCCGCGGCGAAGCGCCGGAGACCATCCGACGGGAAGTGGCAGCGGGATTGCCCAAGAATGCCCGCTGGCGGGAGATTGCCGGCCGACGGCAGGCCATCGAACAGACCATGGCCAGAATGCAGCCGGGCGATTTGCTGCTGCTGGCGGGGAAAGGGCACGAAGATTACCAGATCATACAAAATAAAACAATCCCCTTTGATGAAAAGGAGATTGTGTCCGAGATACTGAAAAGCGGGAGGATCCCATGGAAAAACTGAAACTGCAAGAAATAGCTGCTGCACTGGGGTGCTCCCAGAGGCCGGCGGGCGAAATTACCCGGGTTATTACCGATAGCCGGGAAGCCGGGCCGGGGACGCTTTTTGTTGCGCTGCCCGGGGAGAGGGTGGATGGCCACGATTATATCAATCGAGCGCTGGCGGCGGGAGCCGAAGCAGCGGTGGCCGAGCATGACGGCGACTATACCCCGGCGGAGAAAGTGCTGCGGGTAAAGAGCAGCTTGCGGGCGCTCCTTGAGATTTCGGCGCTGTACCGGGCCAAAATGCCGACCCAGGTGATAGGAATTACCGGCAGCGTGGGCAAAACCACCACCAAGGAAATGGTAGCGGCAGTGATGGCCTCTTCGTTCCGTATCATCAAAACCGAAGGCAACCAGAATAACGAAATCGGCGCCCCCAAAACGCTGATGAACATCACCCCAGAAACCGAAGTGGCGGTGGTGGAAATGGGCATGAGTGCTCCGAATGAGATCAAGGACCTGTGCTACGCGGCAAAGCCTATGATGGGGATCATCACCAATATCGGGGTTTCCCACATCGAGCATCTGGGCAGCCGGGAAAATATCCTGAAAGCCAAGCTGGAACTGGCCGATGCCCTGCCGGATGGCGCCACGCTGCTGCTGTGCGATGATAATGACCTGCTGCAAACGGTGGAAATCCCCCGGCTGCATATTGTCCGTTACGGCCTTCACAGCCGGCGGGCAGAAATCCAGGCGACCATTGTCAGCGCTACGCCGCTTTCCACCAACTTTATGCTGCACGCTGAGGGCAAAAGCTGGCGTGCGACCATCCCCGGCACCGGGGAACACCTGGTACTGAATGCTTTGGCGGCATTTGGCGCAGGGAGGGCTATGGGCATCCCTGCCGAAACGGCCATAGAGGCTCTGAAACACTACACCCCCAGCGGCCAGCGCCAAAAAGTGGTGACGCACGAAGGTGTTACCATGGTGGAGGACTGCTACAATGCCAGCCCCGATTCCATGCGGGCGGCCATAAAAACCTTGGGACAGTTCCCCTGCGATGGCCGGCGTATCTTTGTAGCGGCGGATATGCTGGAACTGGGTGACATTGCCGAAGAAAGCCACCGGGAGATTGGCACCCTGTGCGCCAAAGAGGGGATCGATCTGCTGCTGACCTGGGGCCCCCTGGCGGAGTATGCCAGTCGCGCTGCCCAGGCAGCCGGAATGGAAACCTGCCATTTTGCCCAAAAAGAAGCCTTGACAAAATACCTTGTTGCCACCGCCCGCCGGGGCGATGTAATATGGTGTAAGGCCAGTCACGGCATGGCGCTGGAAGAGGTCATCGCCGCATTTTACCGGGAATATCACGCATAATATAACAGAACAGAAAAGGGAAGTGCATCATGAATATTACTGCTGTCATTGTGGCCATACTGTTGGCCAGTGTCATTACCGCTGTGGGGGGCTTTTGGCTGCTGCCCATGCTGCGCCGTCTGCACTTTGGGCAGACCATCTTAGAGATCGGCCCCAAATGGCACCAGGGCAAGCAGGGGACCCCCACTATGGGCGGCCTTATGTTTATCATCGGCATTCCCATTGCGGTGGTGGTAGCCTATCTGTTCATGCATGGTTCCACTGTGGGCGATCCCATGTCGGCCATTATGCGGGCTCGGATGTTCTATGGTCTGGTGCTGGCGCTGCTGTTTGGGGCCATTGGCTTCCTCGATGACTATCTGAAGGTCGTAAAAAAGCAGAATGAGGGCCTGACTGAAAAGCAGAAAATGGCGCTGCAGATTTTGTTTGGCGTGGTATACCTGCTGCTTCTGCACGTCAGCGGCACGCAGTCTACTATGGTAACCATTCCCTATATTGGTACTTACGATTTTGGGGTATTCTATTATGTGTTTGCCATGTTTGCCATCATTGCCCTTTCCAATGCCGTCAACTTCACCGATGGCCTGGATGGCCTGCTTTCCTCTGTGACGCTGGTGCTGTCGATCGGCTATCTTATCTTCTGCTACCTGCTGGGCATGGGAGAAATGGGCATTCTGGCCGGGGCGCTGGCCGGCGGCTGCATCGGCTTCCTGTTCTGGAACCATTACCCGGCCAAGGTATTCATGGGCGATACCGGCTCCCTCTTTATGAGCGGTATGGTCATTGCGCTGGCCTTTGGCACCGGGCTGCCTTTCTTTGTGGTACTGTTCGGCATTATCTATGTTATCGAGATCGGCTCGGTGGTGCTGCAGCGCTGCTACTTTAAGGCAACTCACGGCAAGCGCATCTTTAAGATGAGCCCCATTCACCACCACTTTGAAATGAGCGGCTACACCGAAAAGCAGATTGTGGTGATGTTTGCCGTCATCACCGCCATTGGCAGCGCACTGGGTATTCTGGCGCTCCGGTTTATCTGATGATTTAATTGAGAAAGCAACAGAAAGGAGGCGGAAAGCCATGGCCAACGCAAAACGCAGAACACGCCCCAAACCACAGGAAGGCTTTTTCCGCCGCCTGTTCCCCCGATATGAGAATACCAGTGTGGATCTCACCTTCCTGGTGATGGTCATTCTGCTGCTGGTATTTGGGCTGGTGATGATGTTCAGCGCCAGCTACGCCCAGGGGTACTACCGCGAGGGCAACAGCTATCACTATATTGTGCGGCAGCTGGTGTGGGCCGTCGTGGGCCTTGCGGCCATGTTCGTCTTTTCCCGTATGGATTATCATTTTTGGCGGAAGCTGGCCTGGCCGCTGTTCCCGGTGGTCACTGCCATGCTTATCCTGTGCTACTTTATGCCGCCGGTCAATGACGCCCACCGCTGGATTTTCATCGGCGGTTTCCAGTTCCAGCCCTCGGAGCTGGCCAAATTCTCGCTGGTACTGCTGTTTTCCCATTTGCTTGTTTCCAATGAGAAAAAGCTGGGGCGGTTCCGCTACGGCATTTTTCCCTTTGCGGTGGTATTGGGCGTCTATGCCGGCCTCATCGTAAAGGAACCCCACCTTTCTGCCACCATTCTGCTGGTAGTGATGGGCGGCATTATGCTGGTGGTGGGCGGCCTGCCCATGAAGTGGATTGCAGCTGCGGGGGGGATTGCCGCCGCGGGTGTGGCAGCCATTATGCTGGTGCCTTCGCTGCACGAGCGCGCCATGGAGCGCATTACCATCTGGCAGGACCCTGCTTCCGATCCCTTGGGCACCGGCTATCAGATTTTGCAATCGCTGTATGCCATCGGTTCCGGCGGCCTGATGGGTGCCGGCATCGGCAATTCCCGGCAGAAGTACCTCTTTCTGCCGGAGCCGCAGAATGACTATGTATTTTCGGTGGTTTGCGAGGAATTGGGTTTTGTGGGCGCTCTGGTGGTTATTGTGCTGTTTGCCCTTCTCATCTGGCGGGGCTTTACCATTGTCATCAAAGCGCGCGATCGCTTTGGCGCGATGCTGGTCACGGGCTTTATTGCTCAGGTAGGGGTGCAGGCCATCCTCAATATGGCGGTTGTCACCAATACCATCCCTTCCACCGGCATCAGCCTGCCGTTCTTTTCCTACGGCGGCACCGCATTGGCCATTCTATTGGGAGAAATGGGCATTGTGCTTTCGGTCTCCCGCCAAACGACAGTAGAAAAGGAGTAACATCTGTATGAAAGTTCTGTTTGCCTGCGGCGGCACCGCCGGTCACATCAATCCCGCTCTGGCGGTCGCTACCGAACTGCGCCGCCGGGTGCCGGAATGCGAAATCCTCTTTGTAGGCAATCCTGATGGCATGGAAGCAACGCTGGTGCCGCGGGCCGGCTTCGATTTTGCCCCGTTCCGTTCCATGGGCATTCAGCGCCGCCTTAATTGGAATAACATCAAGCGCAATGTAAAAAGCGTCTGTCTTTTAATGACGGCCCGCAGCCGGGCCAATAAAATTCTGCGCAGCTTTGCCCCCGATGTGGTGATGGGCACCGGCAGCTATATTTCGGCACCGATTCTGCTGGCTGCCGCCGCGATGCACATTCCCTGCATGACGCACGAGGCCAATGCGCTGCCCGGTGTTTCCAATCGCATGGTGGCGCAAAAGGTGGATAAGTTCCTGCTTGCGGTGCCGGAAGCAGAAAAACGCCTGCCCCCGCGCCCCGATTACATTGTCACCGGCAACCCCGTCCGTCCGGAAATCCTTTCTGCCGATCGGGAAGCGGCCCGCGCTCGCTTGGGAATCCCATCGGGGCAGATCTGCCTGTTGTCCTTTGGCGGCAGCCTGGGGGCGCAGACCGTCAATGAGGCGATAGCGGATCTGATGGCCTGGCACGTGCCGGAGGGCAAGCTCCACCACATCCACGCCACCGGCCAGTATGGTGTAGAGCTGCTGCCGGAGCTGCTGCGGCAGAAAGGCGTCGCCTTCGAAAATAACCCCAATTTGGATATCCGGGAATACATACACGATATGCCCGAGTGTCTGGCAGCGGCCGATCTGGTGATTGCCCGCGCCGGCGCGATGACCCTGGCGGAACTAACCGCGGTGGGACGGGCTTCGGTGCTCATTCCTTCGCCCAATGTGGCAGAAAACCACCAGTATCACAATGCAATGGTATTGGCCAACCACCAGGCCGCAGTGGTCATTGAAGAAAAAGACCTGACCGGAGAAAAACTGGTGGCTGTGGTGAAGGATATGACGGCCGATCCCCAAAAGCTGCGGGAAATCGGCCTTGCCGCGAAGGCGCTGGGGGTACCCGATGCTTGCGGCCATATTACCGATGAACTGCTGAAACTGTACGAAGCACACCAAAAATAAGCCGTAAGGCCGGTCCTTTCACCCCTTTTCCCGTATGAGCATAGAATACCCCGAACGCCGCAGGGCGAAAAAACAGGGGGAGCGATGCCAGTATGCGCGGACTGCATATCGTAGGGGGAAACCAATTAACCGGAACCGTAACGGCACACGGTGCCAAAAATGCGGTGCTGCCCATTCTGGCGGCTACGGTGCTGTGCAAACATTCCACCATTGTAAATTGCCCCGATCTCAGCGATGTGGCAGTGAGCTGCCATATCCTGCAGCACCTTGGCTACCGGGTGCAAAGGCAGCAAAGCACCCTGACCATTGCCCGGGAAGAAGAGGGCTGCCGGGATGTCCCGCCGGAATGGATGCGGGCCATGCGCTCCTCCATTCTGTTTCTGGGTGGTATGTTGGCCCGCTGTGGCCGTATTACCCTTTGCCCGCCCGGCGGCTGCGCTTTGGGCGGACGTCCCATCGATCTGCACCTTTCCGCCCTGCGTCAAATGGGCGCCGTTATTACCGAAGAGGGCGATACCCTGCGCTGTACCGCTCCCGGCGGGTTGCATGGCGCAGCGGTGCAGCTGCCCTATCCCAGCGTGGGTGCTACCGAAAATCTGTTGATAGCCGCCGCCGGAACGCCGGCCGAGACCAAAATCATCGGCGCGGCCGCCGAACCGGAAATCATCGATCTGATTGCCTATCTGCAGTCCTGCGGCGCCTTCATTGAATACCAACCCGGTGGAAATCTGCTGGTGCAGGGACGGCGGGAACTTCCGGGCTGTCTGCATCGGGTCCTGCCGGACCGCATCGAAGCGGCCACCTATCTTGCGGCAGCGGCCATTACCGGCGGGAAGATAACCGTCCATGCCAATCCGGCACATTTGGCTGCCCCTTTGGCGGTGCTGCGGCGCATGGGGTGTTCCATCACAGCAGAGGAAAATGCCATTTCTCTTGCCGCCCCCGAACGTTTGCAGGGCGCGGGCAGCGTGGTTACGCTGCCGTATCCCGGCTTTCCTACCGATCTGCAGGCGATTTTTATGGCGCTGGCCACCGCAGCGGAAGGCTACACCACCTTTACCGAGACGGTGTTTCCCCGCCGCTGGGCCCATGTGGAGGAACTGCGGCGCATGGGCGCGGATATTACGGTGGCGGGCAGCCATGCGGTTGTCCGTGGCGCACCGCTCTCCGGAGCTGCTCTTACCTGTACCGATCTGCGGGCCGGGGCAGCAGTGGCACTGGCGGCTTTGGCCGCAGAGGGCGAAAGCACCGTCACCGCCATTTCCCACATCGAACGCGGCTATGCCGATTTTGTCCCCACATTGCGCACATTGGGGGCAGAGATTACATTAACGGAAGTATAAACGAAAAAAGGAGAATCCAAGCCCATGACTGCCAAACCGACCCGCAAACAGCAGACCAAACGCCGCCGCCGCGCGGTTTTTATCCTGCTGTTCGCGGCGGTGCTGTGCGGCGTGGGCTTTTATTGTGTGTCGGTGTTCTGCCGCGCCACCCATATCGAAGTGACCGGCAGCAGCCGCTATGCGGCCGAAGATATTATTGAAGCCGCCGGGATTGGGGAAGAACAAAACCTCTTCACCGTTTCTCAAAAGGTGCTGAATGAACGCATTACCTCCCTGTGCCCCTACATCGAAAGCGTGACGCTGCATCGCCGCCTGCCGGATACCCTGGAACTGGAACTGCACGAGTTCGAGACTATTTACGCCTGTATAGGCAGTATGGGGCGGATCACCACCCTTTCGGCCGATGCCAAGGTGCTGGAACAGTGTGCCTCCCTGCCGGAATACACCTGCCTTTTGCTGGGGGCGGATTTTTCCGGCTATATCGCCGGAGAAAAGCTGCCGGAAGAATGGCAGAAAACGCTGGCCGGTGTGGATAAGGTACGCGCTGCCCTGCAGGAAGCCGGGATGCTTTCGGAAATCGGCTACATCGATATCAGCGAAGAACAAGGCTACCGGGCAGTGTATCAGGATCGAATTGAACTGCGGCTGGGCAGCGAATACGATCTTTCCACCAAGCTGCTTACAGCCCAAAAGATCATTACCGATGAACTTTCCACCGATTTTACCGGTTATCTCGATGTTTCGGTCAGCGGGCGGGCCTACACCCGGCAGCTGCCGCTCACCCAGATTGTGGATGCGCAATATCTTGCGATAATGGGCGGAAAACAGTAGCAGATATGCGGTTTTGGGTTGCATTTTTATGATGTTTCTGTTATAGTAGAAAAGGAGAAAACTCTAAACAGGAGGCAATAGTGCTGATGATGAATATAGAGCTGGATAACGATTACGAAAAGATGGCTGCAATCAAGGTGCTGGGCGTTGGCGGCGGCGGCGGAAATGCTGTCAACCGCATGATTCAGTCCGGCATGAGCAGTGTAGAATTTATCTCGGTCAATACCGATAATCAGTCCCTGCGTTTTTCCAATGCCTCTTATAAGCTGCACATTGGCGATAAACTGACCCGCGGACAGGGCGCCGGCGGCGACCCCATGAAGGGCGAAAAAGCAGCGGAAGAAAGCGAAGATGAAATCACCTCGGTGCTGCGCGGCGCCGATATGGTATATATTACGGCCGGCATGGGCGGCGGTACCGGCACCGGTGCGGCCCCCGTCATTGCCCGTATTGCCCACGATATGGGTATCCTCACCGTCGGCGTAGTCACCAAGCCCTTCTCTTTTGAGGGCAAGCGCCGCATGGATCAGGCTACGGCCGGTATCGAGCGCCTGAAGGAGCACGTCGATGCCCTTCTGGTCATCCCCAATGAACGTCTGCGCAGCATCTCGCAGGAAAAGATTACCCTGGCCAATGCCTTTGCCAAGGCGGATGAAGTGCTGCTGCAGGCGGTACAGAGCATCTCGGACCTCATCAATATCCCCGGCATCATCAATCTGGACTTCGCCGATGTCACTTCGATTATGAAGGATGCCGGTTATGCCCACATGGGTCTGGGCGCTGCCAGCGGCCCCAATAAGGCCGAAGAAGCCGCCCGCATGGCCATTGCCTCCCCGCTGCTGGAAACTTCCATCAACGGCGCGCGCGGCGTCATTGTCAATTTCCTTGTCCCGCCCGATGTCGATCTGGAGGACATCACCAATGCCTCCCAGATGATTCACGATGCCGCCCATCCCGATGTCAACCTCATCTGGGGTGTCGCCTTCGATGAAAAGCTGGAGGACGAGATCCGCATTGTGGTCATTGCCACCAATTTTGATCATGAATCCGGTTTCCGCATTCCCACCCCTCCGGTGGATAATGAGGTTCCGGAGGATAAGATTACCGAGGTGGAGCCGCAGGCCGAGCAGGAGCCCATTAACGATGATTTGGACATCAGTGCCCTCATCGATATGCTCAATCACGATCGGGACAAGCGTTCCTGAGTTTTGCCTACTTTATCCCCCTGTCATTACTGGCAGGGGGATTGATTTTATGGGGAAGCCGATTATAATAAAACTAAAAAAGAGGGGAGCGTGAACCCATGAATGTACTTTTGACCGGCGGTGCCGGTTACATTGGCAGCCACACCGCCGTAGAGCTGCTGCAGCAGGACTGCCATATCGTCATAGCGGATGACTATTCCAACAGCAGTCCTGTGGCGGTGCAGCGCATCCGGCAGATTACCGGCCGGGATTTTCCTGCCTACCGCGCCGATGTAACCGATCGCGAAGCGGTTCGCCGCATTTTCCGGGAGAATGAAATTGACTGTGTCATTCATTTTGCCGGGAAAAAGGCGGTAGGGGAGTCGGTTCAAATTCCGCTTTCCTATTACCGCACCAATCTGGATGCCGCGCTAACGGTATTGGAGTGCATGAAGGAAGCCGGTGTCAGCCGGTTTATCTTCTCTTCCTCCGCTACGGTCTATGGCTCGCTCAATCCTATCCCTTACCGGGAGGATATGCCCCGCGGGGAATGCTCCAGCCCCTATGGCACTACCAAGGCCGTGATTGAAAAAATCCTGGAAGATGCCTGCCATGCCGATCCCACCCTTTCGGCGGTGCTGCTGCGGTATTTCAATCCCATTGGGGCGCATCCTTCCGGTCTCATCGGGGAGGATCCCCAGGGCATCCCCAATAATCTGCTGCCGTATATTGCGCAGGTGGCAGTCGGCCGCCGGGAAAAACTCACCGTCTTTGGCGATGATTACCCCACTCCCGATGGCACCTGCCGCCGGGATTATCTTCACGTGATGGATTTGGCGGCCGGGCACCGCCGCGCGGCCTGCTATGCCATGGAACACACCGGCGTTACGGCAGTCAATCTGGGCACCGGCACCCCATACAGCGTTCTGGAAGTCATTGAGGCATTCCGGAAAGCCAGCGGCCGGGCGGTCCCCTATGTCATTGGTCCCCGCCGCGCGGGCGATCTGCCGGAATACTGGGCCGATGCCGCCAAGGCCAAGGCGCTCTTTGGCTGGCAGGCACAGTACACACTGCAGGATATGTGCCGGGATACCTGGGCCTGGCAGAGTCAAAATCCGCAGGGCTACCCCGCAGAGTAATCGAAAACCGCAAAAAAAGAGACCCCTCGCAGGGTCTCTTTTGGTATTATGGCTTATTCTACGGTGACACTCTTGGCCAGGTTGCGGGGTTTATCCACATCGCAGCCGCGGGCATTGGCCGCCCCCAGCGCAATGAGCTGCAGGGTGACAACCAGCAGCAGCGGCACGTATTCGTCCTCCACAGCCGGCAGCCGAATGATTTCATCATAGCATTCGGGGTCCACTTCCAGCCCTTCCAGCGTAATGAGCAGCACATGGGCGCCGCGCGCCTTTACTTCCTTTACATTGCTTATCATTTTGCCCAGCGTTTTGCGTTGGGTTGCCAGCGCTATTACAGGGGTACCATCGGTAATCAGAGAAATGGTCCCGTGTTTCAGCTCTCCGGCGGCATAGGCTTCGCAGTGGATATAGCTGATTTCCTTGAGTTTCAGGGAACCCTCCATCGCCAGTGAGTAATCCAGCCCCCGACCAAGGTAAAAAAGATGCTCGGCGTTTTTCAGCCCCTCGGCATACCGGAAAAATTCCGGTTCCATGGCCAGCACGTGCGGCAGGTAGCTGATGGCATTCAGCAGTTCCGGCAGTTGGTGGCGGCACCAATCCATCGGTGCACCCTTATCCGCCGCAATGCGGAAGCCCAAAAGGTACATCATCGCCACCTGCACCGAATAGGCCTTGGTGCTGGCAACGGCAATCTCCGGGCCGGCATAGGTGTACAGGCAGTAGTCCGCTTCCCGCGCGATGGAAGACCCCACCACGTTTACAATGCCGATAACGGGGATGTGGTTTTCCTTAAAGAGCCGAAGCGCCGCCAGAGTATCGGCAGTTTCGCCGCTTTGGCTTACCACCACGGCGGCACACCCGGGGGTAAAGATGGGATCCCGATAGCGCAGTTCGCTGGCCACTTCCACTTCTACCGGCAGCCGCGCCAGCTTTTCTATAATGGCCTTGCCCACCATACCGCTGTACATGGCGGTACCGCAGGCGGAAATATACAGCTTTGTCACATCCTTAAAGAAGCCATCCGGCAGGCCGTCGCCCTCAAAGGTCACAAACCCATCCTTGGTACGTCCATCGATGGTATCGGCCAGGGCGCGGGGCTGTTCATGGATTTCCTTCTGCATAAAGCAGGGATAGCCGCCTTTTTGTGCCTGCTCCACCGACCAGTTGGCAATCTTGGCTTCCTTTTCGATGGGGGTGCCATCCGGCGCGTAGAAGTGCAGTTCATCGTAGTGTGCCACAACCACTTCTTCTTCCTCCAGCAGGTAATACTGCCGGGTGTATTCAATGATGGCCGGTACGTCGGAGGCCACATAGCTGCCGGTACCGTCTTTGGCGGCAATCAGCGGGCTGCCCCGGCGGATGCCGTAAACGGTATTGGGTTCTCCGTCCAGCAGCATACAGAAGCCGTAAGCCCCCTCCATTTCCGCTGTAGCGGCGTGGATGGCTGCTACCGGGTTATCCTGCCGCTTCAGGTGATGATCCAGCAGGGCCGCCGCTATTTCGGTATCGGTTTGGGTCAGGAAGTGGTACCCCTCGCCCTCCAGCTGTTCCCGCAGGGCGCGGTAGTTCTCTATAATGCCGTTATGCACCAGCGTGACGCGGCCCTGCCGGTGCGGGTGGGCGTTCACATCGTTGGGCACACCATGGGTGGCCCAGCGGGTGTGCCCTATGCCGCAATGGCTGGTAAGGCCCCGGTCGCCGCAGGCCGCCCGCAGGTTACTCAGCCGCCCGGCTGCTTTTATAATCTCGATGTTTCCTTTTTCCCACAGCGCCAGTCCGGCGCTGTCATAGCCGCGGTATTCCAGGTTTTCCAGTCCATGCAGCAGCTTTTCCCGGGCGTACTCCGCCCCCGAATAACCAATGATTCCACACATAAAAATAAGGCTCCTTTCCTGCAGATGTCCTTAGCGCAGGAAAGAAACCGTCTTGTTAAAATGCAATTTACCCTATGGCACAGCACGCCGGTACAGCAGGCTGCATCGGCAGGATAACGAAAACCAAAGGGGAGAACGCATCCAGGGGTTTCTCTCCGCGGGGTTCCCGCAGGGTCAGCTATAACAGCCTCCGCACGGGACATCTGTTCTGTTCGTTATCCATGGCCGGTTCTTTGTTACACAGTTGCCTGTGTTTTTTGCACCGGTCTGCGCTGTGGCAGCAGCGGGAGGGCATCCGCCGAATTTTCGATACTCCCTCCACCTCGTCGTCCGTCCCAAGAAGGAGCTTTCGGGACGGCACTGGCGCTTTGTACACCGTCATTATATCAAAAAAGCGCTCCCTTGTAAAGTAAAAAGAGGGCGGAGCGTCGGCTCCTCCCTCTATCCTATGCGTGCTCAGGCCGGGATATGCGGTTCGGCGGCCTGTTCGGCTTCCAGCTGGGCCAGGTGGGTCTGGTACCGGTCCAGGATCGCCTCCTCCAGGGTGTGCCGCGCTTCCGGGGTAATGGGGTGGGCAATATCCCGGAACGTCCCGTTTTCATCTTTTCGGCTGGGCATGGCAACAAATAGCCGTTCCGGGCCCTCAATGACCTTAATATCATGGACTGCCAAATCGCCATCAA
Source organism: Oscillospiraceae bacterium (assembly GCA_003453215.1). GTDB lineage: Bacteria > Bacillota > Clostridia > Oscillospirales > Ruminococcaceae > Angelakisella. The sequence goes on from DMMB01000049.1 coordinate 28,838, forward strand.
TGGTGACGGAAACCAGCGCCTTCAGTCGTGCGTCCTCGTAAATTTTGCGAATTCGAATATCGGTGATGTTCATGCCTGTTTCTCCTTTCGGGTGCTTCTTCTTTTTGTGGGGTTGTTCTCACCGTTAGCCTTGTCCGCTGCGGGATAGATTATGCACTCTTCTCCGCTTTTTGCATGAAAATAGCCCCTGCTATTGTCAAAAGCCCCCTCTTTGGGGTATAATATACCATGTATGAATTTCTTAAAGGTGGCGGTCACTTATGGTAAAACCGATGGAAACAATCCCCGAAGGGGTTAAGCACATTCATTGCATTGGCATTGGCGGCAGCGGAATGTTCCCGCTGGTGCAAATTTTACATGGTCGGGGATATACCATCACCGGCAGCGATAATAACGAGAGCGATATTGTAAATCTGGAACGCCAGATGGGTATCGAAGTGATGATGGGGCAGCGGGCGGAAAACATCCGGGGCGCCGACCTCATTCTCTATTCGGCGGCCATTATGGATACCAATCCCGAGCTTATTGCCGCGCGGGAAAGCGGCCTGCCCCTGTGGGAACGCGCCAAAATGCTGGGGGCGGTTTCCAGCTGGTACAGTGAGGCTTTGGGCATCTGCGGCACCCATGGCAAAACCACCACCACCGCCATGATTGTTCAGATTCTTTATATGGCGGGGCTGGATCCTTCAGCCGTCATCGGCGGCAAGCTGCGCACCATCGGCGGCTACGGCCGCAGTGGGGAAACGCAGCGCTTTGTGTACGAAGCCTGTGAATTCAAAGATACCTTCCTTTCCACCCACCCGGATATTGCCCTGGTGCTGAACATCGATAACGATCACATGGAGTATTTCCATACGGTGGAAAATGCCATGAAGAGCTACACCAGGTTCGCGCAAAAGGCCCATACCGTCCTGTATAATGGCAGTGATGAAAAAACCTGCCGCGCCATGGCGGAAGCAGTCGGGGAGGGGAGAACCTTCCTCACCTTTGGCTGGGAGGAGAGCAACGATTACTATCCCGCCAATATCCGCCACCTTGGGGGCTTGGATCGCCGCTTCACCCTTATGTTCCGCGGCAAGCCCCTCACCGAGATCCACCTGCAAATTCCCGGCGATCACAATATTCTCAATGCCATTGCCGCCGCCGCGGGGGCTATGCAGTTGGGTGCCACCCCGGAGCAGGCAGCGGCTGGATTGACGGCCTTTACCGGGGCCGGCCGCCGCTTTGAGGTGTTGGGCAAAACCCACACCGGCGCTACCGTCGCCGATGACTACGCCCACCATCCGGCAGAGCTGCGCGCCACCCTCACGGCTGCTAAGGAATTGGATTTCAACCGGGTTTGGGCAGTATTTCAGCCTTTCACCTTCAGCCGTACCTATATGCTGCTGGAGGACTTTGTTTCCGCTCTGTCCATTGCCGATCGCGTCGTACTTTCCCCCATTATGGGCAGCCGGGAGGTCAATACCTACCACATCACATCGGAAGATCTGGGGGAGAAAATCCCCGGTTGTGTCTGTTTGCCCTCGTTCCAGGCCATGGCCGATTACATCGACCAGAATGCCAAAGCCGGCGATTTGATCCTCACCCTCGGCTGCGGCGATGTTTACAAATGCGCCCGCATGATTTTGCACCACGAATAAATTTCCCGGAGGCTCCCCTTGGACGGGGGCTTCTTCTTTTTTACCGGCTTCAAGCCGCAGGCTAT
>DMMB01000049.1:30700-36941 GCA_003453215.1 Oscillospiraceae bacterium
CGCGGCGGACACCCCCTGCGGGGGCGTCACGCGCCTTTGGCGCGTGCGGGGCGGCGCGTCCCTCCCTCCGCATCTTATCCCTCCGCGGGCTCGCTTCGCTCGCCCTTTTTGTCAACCGTTCGCCAAAAGCAATCTCCAATCGTTGTGCATTTATTACAAAATATTTTGCAAATCTTCGTCAGTATAGCAGCGAGTCCCCAAAATGTTTACATTCTATTAAAAATTGCTTGCATTGCCGCACAAATGGTGATATAAAAATAGCAACAGAATAAAGCCATTTAGGTAGAGGTTGCGGGTTTCATCAGTAACCACCCCCATACGGCCCGGGAGGCCGGGGAGGGCGAAAGGGAAAACCGCCGAAGAGAAAAGTTCCCCCGAGAACTTTTCTACTGGGACGCAGCAGAATATGCTGCGTACTGTCACAGTATCTGTGGAGAGCTATCAGTGGATCAAGCGTTTTTTCAATAATTCGCCGGCCATGAGATTTGTTTTCCGCATTTCTCATGGCTTTTTTCGTCCCATTTTTCAGGAGGTAAATTTTATGTTTGGTACATTCTGGGCGCTCGTTCCCCCCATCATCGCAATCGGTCTGGCCCTCATCACCAAGGAAGTGTACAGCTCCCTGTTTATCGGTGCCGTCGCCGGTGCACTGTTCTATGCCGGTTTCCATGTGGAAGCACTGGATTCCCTCATCAATGAGGGCGTTGTTGCCGCCATCAGCGATAATGCCGGTATCTTCATGTTCCTGGTTCTGCTGGGTATTCTCGTTGCCCTGCTCAATAAGGCCGGCGGTTCCGCTGCTTTCGGCGCCTGGGCCAAAACCCACATCAAGACCCGCGGCGGCGCCATGTTCGCCACCTTCCTGCTGGGCGTGCTCATCTTCGTGGATGACTACTTCAACTGCCTCACCGTCGGCAGCGTCATGCGTCCCGTTACCGATAGCCACCGCGTTTCCCGCGCTAAGCTGGCTTATCTCATCGATGCTACCGCCGCTCCCATCTGCATGATCGCTCCCATCTCTTCCTGGGCGGCCGCCGTTTCCGGCGTTGTGGAAGATTACAGCGGCTTCGATCTGTTTGTCCGCGCCATTCCTTTCAACTTCTACTCGCTGCTCACCATCGTTATGGTGCTGTTCCTGTGCAAGAGCGGCATGGATTACGGCCCCATGCGTCGCCATGAGCTCAATGCCATCCGCAATAACGATCTGTTTACCGAAGGCGATCATCCCGAAGCGGTCGAGGAAGTTTCCAATTCCCGCGCAAAGGTAATTGATCTGCTGCTGCCCATCATCGTGCTGGTGGTTCTGTGCGTCGGCGGTCTTATCTACTCCGGCTATCTCAAGGGTGCCGATAATCTCATCGATGCCTTTGCCAACTGCGATGCCTTCTTCGGTCTGCCCTGGGGCGCTATTGTGGCTCTGGTCTTTACCGTTATCTACTTTGTGGCTCGCCGCGTCATCTCCTTCAAGGATGCCATGGGCTGCATTCCGCAGGGCTTCTGCGCCATGGTTCCCGCTATTCTTATCCTTACCCTGGCCACCTCCCTCAAGAACATGACCTCTCTGCTGGGCGCCAAGGAATTTGTGGCCGGCCTCATGGATAGCGCTTCCAAGGGCCTGTACAGCCTGCTGCCCGCCGTCATCTATCTTGTGGCCTGTGGCCTGGCGTTCGCTACCGGTACCTCCTGGGGAACCTTCGGTATCCTTATCCCCATCGTCACTGAAGTATTCAAGGCTGATTTCGCCCTCATGATCGTCGGCGTTTCCGCCTGCCTCGCCGGTGCCGTATTCGGCGACCACGTTTCTCCCATCAGCGATACCACCATCATGGCTTCGGCCGGTGCCCAGTGCAACCACATTAACCATGTTTCCACCCAGTTCCCCTATGCGGCTACGGTGGCAGCGGTTGCGTTTGTTACTTATATCATCGCCGGCTTTATCCCCAATGCCGTCATTGTACTGCCCATTGGTATCGTGCTTATGCTCATTACCCTGTTTGTTATTCGCGGTACCATTGCTCGCCGCGGTGCGGAGGGCTGATCTCTTCATCCAAGGATTACCAGCCTCTCCCCTGCGGAGGGGCTGGTTCTGTTTTGGAAGAATACCAAGAGCATTTCTTCACCAAAGGTTCCTCATTTTCATAGAATAAACCGTCCCCACATTGTATTTTCCACCCATAAGTGATATAATATCCTATATTTTTCTTTTTCCAGAACTCCATCGTAAGGAGGCGCCGCTATGCAGCCCATCATTCGTTCCGAAAAACTTTCGCAGGTTCATTCCGATATCCGCGGCCCCGTCTATGTGGAGGCCATGAAGATGATCGCGGAAGGGACTCCCGTCCTGCGTCTCAATACCGGCAATCCGGCCACTTTTGGCTTTACCATGCCCCCCAGCGTGCGTCATGCCCTGCTGGAAAACGCCGAGAAAGCCGTAGGTTACTGCGATTTCCGCGGAATGCCTGCCGCCCGTCAGGCCATTTTGGAGTACGAAACCGGCAAGGGCATCCAGGGTCTTACCCTGGAGGATATTTTTGTCGGCAACGGCGTCAGCGAAATGGCCCAGTTCGCCATTACTACGCTGTTGAATTACGGCGATGAAATTCTGCTCCCCAGCCCCAGCTATTCCCTGTGGACCAATGTCACCCTCATTGCTGGGGCCAAGCCGGTGTTCTACACCTGTGATGAACAGTCCGATTGGTACCCCGATGTCGAGGATATTCGCCGGAAAATCACCTCCCGCACCCGCGCCATTCTCATCATCAATCCCAATAACCCCACCGGTGCGCTGTATCCCCGCGAGCTGCTGGAGCAGATTGTAGCAATCGCCCGGGAAAAGGAACTCATTCTCCTTTCCGATGAAATCTACGACCGCCTGGTCATGGATGGCAAAGAGCATATTTCCACCGCTTCTCTCTGCCCGGATCTCCCGGTGCTCACCTTCAATGGCCTTTCCAAAAGCCACATGATCTGCGGTTTCCGCTGCGGCTGGCTGGCCGTTTCCGGCCCCCGCGAAGTAACCAAAGATTTTATCGCCGGCATGGTGGCGCTCACCAGTATGCGCCTGTGCGGCAATGCTCTTACGCAGTTGGTTATTCCTGCCGCCCTGCAGGATGAGCAGAGCACCCGTGAGCTGCTGATCCCCGGCGGAAGACTCTACGAGCAGCGGGAAGCCGCTGTTCAGGCCATTCGTCAGTTCGATTGCCTCTCGGTGGTCAAAAATACGGCGGCTTTCTACATCTTCCCCCGCATCAATCTCCAAAAGTGTCCCATCACCGATGATAAAAAGTTCGCTATGGATCTTCTGCACGCCAAACACATTCTGCTGGTGCCCGGCAGTGGCTTCGATTGGCCTCAGCCCGATCATTTTCGGGTCGTCATGCTGCCGGAAGCGAAGGACCTTGCCCGCGCCATGACCGATGTCGGGGAGTTCCTGCAGACCTACCGCCAGTAACCATCCGCAAAAAGGCCCCGGCACCTACCGGGGCTTTTTCCATTCCCACATCATCACGGAGGAAGCATGAAAGCCGTTTTCATTGACATTGATAATACCCTGCTGGATTTTGATGCCTATGTCAGCACCACCATGGAGCAGGGCTTTGCCCATTTTGGCCTGCCCGCCTACCGCCCGGAAATGTACCACACCTTCACCACCGAAAATAATAAACTCTGGCGGCAGATTGAGGAGGGGACCCTCACCTTTGAAGAATTGCAAAAAATCCGCTGGAGCAATATTTTCGCCGCGCTCGGGTTTTCCTTCGATGGCCCTACCTTCGAACGATATTTCCGGGAAGCTTTGCACGAAAGTGTCATTCCGGTTCCCGGCGCTATGGATCTGCTGCAAAGCCTTTCCGGAGGTGCGCTTCTGTGCGTCGCCAGCAACGGCCCTTACGAACAGCAGCTCCACCGGCTGGAGATCGGCGGCATGAGGCCGTATTTTGATTATTTCTTCATTTCGGAGCGCGCCGGTGCCGCTAAACCCTCCCGGGAATTCTTCGATTACGCCTTCCGCGCGCTGAACGGGAACCGCCCGGATCCTATCCTCCCGCAGGAGACGCTTATCATCGGGGATTCTCTCTCGTCCGATATGGCCGGCGGTTTACAATATGGCATGAAGACCTGCTACTACCGCCGCTCCGGAGCCCCTGCTGCCCCCGCCGGGGTAGATTATACCGTTACCGATCTGCGCCAGATTTCCGCCCTTTTCTAATCGCTGCATGGCCGGCAGATGACCGAAACCGCCTGTGCGCTTTCGAGGCGCTTGTTTCCCGGCAAGCCCCTTTATCTGGAGGTGCGTACCTGGAATACCCGCGCCGTCCGCTGCTACCAAAAGGCCGGTTTTCGCATCGACGGGGAACCGATCCGCCAGACCACCTCTCTCGGCGAGGGCCTTTTTTACCGCATGGTAGCCCAATAAAATCAAAAAACCGACCCGCAGTTTTCCGCAGGTCGGATTTTTTATATCGTTTGGATTGGAAATTACTTTTCCCAGCGGCGGCACAGCTCCTCCACCTCGTCCGCAAAGCGGGCCACATCGCGGTTGGCACCCTGTTTGTAGCCATTCGCGATGCCGGTAAGCCGTTCCACAGCCGCCAGCAGCCGACGGAACACCTCGCTGACAAAACCGGCTTTCTTTTCCTTGTCCCGCGGGAAGTCCCGTCCCTTGGCCAGGCACGCGCCGTCCATCAGGCTGTACTCCGATTCAAAGAGCGGTACCTCCGCTTCATAGCCCAGCCCCTGCAGCGTCTCGCAGAAGCTCAGTGCGGCGGTTTCTTCGCCATGGACGATAAAGACCTTCTGCGGCTTCTGCCCCTGCATCTCCAGCCAATGCAGCAGCCCGTTTTTATCGGCGTGGCTGGACATGAACTTAAAGGAGCAGATTTCCGCCCGCACAGCGATCTTCTCCCCGAAGAGCTTGATGGAGGTAAGACCATCCAGCAGCTGTCGTCCCATCGTTCCCTCGCTCTGGTATCCCACAAAAACGATGGAACATTCCGGCCGCCACAGGTTGTGCTTCAGGTGGTGCCGGATACGGCCGGCTTCACACATACCGCTGGAGGCAATGATAACCTTGGGGGTCGGGTCAGTGTTCAGTGCCATCGATTCCTGCGAAGTGCGGGAAAGCTTCAGCCCCGGGAAGCTGATGGGCTTAAATCCGTTCCGGAGCAGTTCCACCGTTTCTTCATCGGCGTAGCCGGTCAGGTCGCCATCATAAATTTGGGTGGCTTCCAGCGCCAGCGGGCTATCCACATATACCGTAAAATTGGGGTTCGATTTCACCAGCCCCCGCGCTTTCATTTCCCTGATGTGGTACAGCAGCTCCTGGGTGCGCCCCACTGCAAAGGAGGGAATGACCACATTGCCGCCTCGCGCCAGCGTCCGGTCTATGATTTCGGAAAGATCTTCCGGCACATCCTCGCCGGTCTCGTGCAGGCGGTCGCCGTAGGTGGATTCCATCACCACATAATCGGAAGCCGGTACCGGCTGCGGATCTCGGATAATAGGCTTATCCACATTGCCAATATCGCCGGAAAATGTCACGGTTCGGGTTTCATCGCCCTCCGTCACCGTAAAGCGAATGGCCGCCGAACCCAGCAGGTGCCCGGCGTCATACCAGTCCGTCGCTATCCCCTGGAAAAGTTCCACGTGGTCGCCGTAGCTTACCGGCACCAGCAGCGCCAGCGTATCGGTCGCATCCTGTACGGTGTACAGGGCATCTTCGGTGGGGTCGCCGCTGCGCTTATTTTTCTTGGCTTTCCACTGGGCGTCGCTTTCCTGTATCCGGGCGCTGTCCAGCAGCATAATCTTTAAAAGATCGCAGGTTGCCCGTGTAGCGTAAATGGGCCCTTTGTAACCGTTCTTCACCAGCAGCGGCAGCCGCCCGCTGTGGTCGGTGTGGGCATGGGTTACACATACCGCATCAATCGCCGTCGAGTCAAAGAACAATTCGTTGTTATTATATACATCGCCGCCCTGCTGCAGGCCGCAGTCAATAAGAACATTTTTGCCGCAGGCGGTCAAACGGTGGCAGCTGCCGGTGACAACCCGCGCCGCCCCCCAAAAGCTCAGTTTCATGGTGTCGCTTCTCCTTGTATTATAGAGTAGTAGTTATTAGAGCCCCTCTCCAAGGGCTGTGCTACACTGTAAGGGATGTTGTGGATTGGTGCGGTTCTCCTACCACAAGATGGTTCTCGAAAGGTTCCAACCACAGCCCCTTACAATTTTGTTGATCAGTTAAATACCG
>DMMB01000099.1:0-672 GCA_003453215.1 Oscillospiraceae bacterium
TTTCACACATACCCCTCCTTGCGAGGGGGAAAATAAGAGGAGATTTTAGGGGCGGCTGGGGGAGCAAAAAGCACGAAAATAAAGAGGCGAGCAACAACGTCTTGTGGGACAAGACAAGAGGTTTTGGACAGAAAGTACAAATTGCCGCAGGCTTTTTTGGAAAAATGCTTGAAACAGAGGGAGCTATCGTGTAGAATGGGTTCGTCCCAAAGTATACGGCAAGTTTTGCCGATATTCTGCTGCCGAGAAAAAGGCGGCGAAAAACCGAATTATGGAGGAAAGACGCATGAGAACGTTGTTCACGTCCGAGTCGGTGACGGAAGGTCATCCCGACAAAATCTGCGATCAAATCTCCGATGGTATACTGGACGCCCTGCTCGCGATTGATCCCAATTCCCGCTGCGCCTGCGAGACCACTGCAGAGCCCGGCGCGGTACACATTATGGGAGAAATAACGACTGCGGCCACGGTAAATTACATCGAGATCGCACGCCAAGTGATCCGGGAGATTGGTTATACCAAACCCGAATACGGCTTTGATGCTGATACCTGTGAGATCAGCTGTTCCCTGCACACCCAGTCGGCCGATATTGCCCAGGGTGTTGATCTGGCACTGGAGGCCAAGGAGGCCATCGACAGCGATGGACTGGGCGCCGGTGACCAGGGTATGAT
>DMMB01000099.1:906-1275 GCA_003453215.1 Oscillospiraceae bacterium
TGCCTGCGATGAGACCCCGGAGCGGATGCCGCTGGCCATTACGCTGGCTCACCGCATTACCCGCCGTCTGGCGGCGGTTCGCAAGAGCGGAGAAATCAGCTATCTGCGCCCCGATGGCAAAGCACAGGTTACAGTAGAGTACGAAAACGGAAAGCCCGTTCGGGTGAATACGGTGGTGCTTTCCACCCAGCATGATGAGGATGCAGACGCCCTGACCCTCCGTCAGGATATGATTGAGCGGGTGATTAAGCCCTGTATCCCTGCCGAGATGCTGGATGCGGAGACCAAATATTATATTAACCCCACCGGCCGCTTTGTACTGGGCGGCCCGGCGGCGGATACGGGACTGACCGGCCGCAAGATCATTGT
>DMMB01000099.1:1465-2027 GCA_003453215.1 Oscillospiraceae bacterium
CTGACCGGCCGCAAGATCATTGTAGATACCTACGGTGGCTATGCCCGGCATGGCGGCGGCGCTTTCAGCGGGAAGGATGCCACCAAGGTGGACCGTTCCGCGGCCTATATGGCAAGAAACATTGCCAAAACCATTGTAGAGGCGGGTGCTGCCCACCGCTGCGAAATCCAGCTGAGCTACGCCATCGGTGTGGCCCGCCCGGTTTCCATCTATGTGGAGACGGCCGGAACCAATACCATTCCCGAAGCGGAGATTTTCCGCTGGATTGAGCGGAACTATGATCTCCGCCCGGCGGGCATCATCAAGAAACTGGGACTGCGCGCACCGGTTTTTGCCAAGACGGCCTCCTATGGTCACTTTGGCCGGGATGATGTGGAATTCAGCTGGGAGAAGTGCGACCCCAAAGCGCTGGCCGAACTGAAAGCCATGGTGGACGAAGCCAAACTGAACTGATCCCAAACAGAACAAAACAAAGGGAGCCTTTCCAAGAACGGAGAGGCTCCTTTTTTGCTGCGGGGGAGGGAAGAACAGGGGCGCGGCGGTGAAGCGGCGAGGGCTGCCC
>DMMB01000099.1:2230-7210 GCA_003453215.1 Oscillospiraceae bacterium
CGACAGGGTCAGCCCGAGGGGAGCGGAGCCGGCGCGCCCGAAAGAGAGTCAGATCCACCATTCGGGGGTTAGCTGGCCCAGAGGGACGATGCGGTGATTTTCGTAGTCCAGCATGACCTCAATATCGCGATAGCTTTGGGTCATCAGCTGGGTCATCAGCTCCCGGCAGGCACCGCAGGGTGGGAGGGCACTGCCCTGCTGATTAATGGCGATGACCTGGCGGATTTCATTTTCTCCTTCGGTGAGCATATGGAAAATGGCATTGCGCTCGGCGCAGATGCCAAGGGTACAGGCACCGTCCATACATATGGTTCATGGTGCTTCTCCTGTAAATCGGATTATTGACAAAGCGCAGCCCGGAAGCGATCCAGCCCTTCCCTCAGCAACGCGGCGGCGGCATCGCCTTCCCCGGCTTCGATGAGCTCGGTAAATTGAGAAAGGGTATGCAGGCAGCGGGCAATGCCTTCCAGCTGGACATAATCCGACCAGAATTCCTGGTTGACCCGGGCAAAGGCATTGAAGATGAGCGGGGTAATGGTATTACCGCTGAGGAAGGTAACGCCGCGGTGATACCGCAGCAGGGCTTCCGCCAGCGGTTCCACTCCGGCCAGAGAAGCTTCCTCTGCCTTTTGCTGCAGGGCCCGCAGGGCGGCCAGATCGCCGGGGGAGTGGTGTGCTGCCAGCTGCCGCAGGGCCGGGGCTTCCAGATAGTAGCGAAGATCCAGAATACTGGAGGCGGTTTTTTGATCGGGTAGCCCGCCGTGGTAGCTCATAATGGCCATCAGGGTTTCCAGACTGCCGGTTTGGGCGTAATCCGCCACCGTTACGCCTTTACGGGATTCAATCTGCAGAAAGCCCAGCCGGTGCAGCTCCCGCAGGCCCTCGTGCACCACTGTTTTGCTGATCTTCATTTCATCGGCCAATTCCCGTTCGGTGGGCAGATGATCGCCGGGCCGCAGCTCACCGGAAAGAATAAGACCTTCCAACTGCTGGACAAAAAGTTCCCGCAGCGAGGGGGCGGAAATTTGCTGGAACGGCATGGGATCAGCTCCTTTAGCATAGACTAAAATTAATTTGGTCTGACCAGAACCATAAATAATATTAGCACAGGTTTAGGGGAACGGTCAATAGCATTTGCCAGGGGAATAATGATAAAATAATACTATAATCGGCATAAAATGCGAAAAGGAGAAGAAGTCATGAGCGACATCAATGGCAGCAAGCCCACAAATTTTCCTCTGGATGAGAGCAAACTGTCCTTCGAAATCCCCCGCGATGAAAAGCCCCGCGAAAACCTGCTGAAACTGGGCAGCATGATTACCAACCGCATCGGGCTGAAAGCAACGGCAGATGACCCGGAATACTGGGGCCTGGCCAGCGTAATGACCGACGAGATGGTGGAAGTGGCCCTGAAGATGGGGGTGCGTAAGCCCAAGACGACCGAGCAGCTGATGAAGCTGACCAAAATGGAGCGGGAACCGCTGGAAAAGCTGTTGACCGAAATGGCCTGGACCGGCATCATCGAGTACAACTGGGAAAACCTGGACGGCAAGAACCCGAACCATGAAAAACGCTGGATTTTGCCGCTGTTTGTCCCCGGCAGTGCCGAATTCCTGAATATGCGGCACAGCCAGATAGAAGAACACCCGGAAGTGACGGCGTTCTTTGAGCGGATGACCTTCCTGCCGCTGGAAAAGATCACCCCTATGGTGCCTCCCGGCGGCTCCGGTATCGGGATGCACGTTATCCCGGTGGAAAAGGCGATTGAGACGGAAAATGAGGCCATTGGACTGGAAAAGATCAGCTACTGGCTGGATAAATACGAGGGCAAATATGCTAAGAGTATGTGCTCCTGCCGCGCCAGCCGCCAGAAGCTGGGCGAGGGCTGCGGCGACGACCCCGAAAACTGGTGCATCGCGGTGGGCGATATGGCCACCTATGTAGTGGAAACCCAGCGGGGCGAGTACATCACCAAAGAAGAGGCGCTGGATATTTTCCGCCGCGCGGAGGAGAATGGCTTTGTTCACCAGATCACCAATATCGACGGCGAGCAGAAGATCTTTGGCATCTGCAACTGCAATGTGAATATCTGCAACGCTCTGCGCACCAGCCAGCTTTTTAATACGCCGAATATGTCCCGCAGCGCCTATGTGGCCAAGGTGGAAACCGAAAACTGTGTGGCGTGCGGACGCTGCGTGGAAAGCTGCCCCGCGGGTGCGGTAAAACTGGGACAGAAGCTGTGTACCCAATCCGGACCGATTACCTACCCCCGGCAGGAGCTGCCTGACGACCACGAGTGGGGCCCCGAAAAGTGGGCGGTGGATTACCGCGATAAAAACCGCGTGAACTGCTACGAAACCGGCACCGCCCCCTGTAAAACGGCCTGCCCGGCCCACATTGCGGTGCAGGGCTACTTGAAGCTGGCGGCGCAGGGCAAGTACCGTGAGGCACTGCAGCTCATCAAACGGGATAACCCGTTCCCGGCGGTCTGCGGACGTATCTGCAACCGGCGGTGTGAGGACGCCTGTACCCGCGGTACCATCGACCAGGCAGTGGCCATTGATGAAGTGAAACGCTTTATTGCCCAGCAGGATTTGAAAGCGGAAACCCGCTTTGTCCCCGAAAAGGTGATTCCCAAGGTGGATGGCGAGTTCGAAGAGAAGATTGCCATCATCGGCGGCGGCCCGGCCGGCCTTTCCTGCGCCTATTACCTGGCGGAAAAGGGCTACCGTCCCACCGTTTTTGAGAAAGAAAAGCAGCCCGGCGGGATGCTGATGCATGGGATTCCCGAATTCCGGCTGGAAAAGGACGTCATTGAGGCGGAGATTGATGTGCTGCGCGCTTTGGGTGTGGAATTCCGCTGCGGCGTGGAAGTGGGGAAGGATGTGACCATCCCCGAGCTGCGGGAGCAGGGCTACAAGGGCTTCTATGTGGCCATTGGCCTGCAAAGCGGCGGCAAGCTGGGGGTGCCCGGGGAGGACGCCGAGGGCGTCAAAGCCGGCATTGAGCTGATGCGGGAAGTGAACCTGGAAGGGAAGAAGAGCCTTTCCGGCCGGGTGGTCGTCATCGGCGGCGGCAATATTGGTGCCGACGTGGCAAGAACCGCACTGCGCTGCGGTGCCGAAAAGGTTTCGCTGTACTGCCTGGAGGACTATGACAGTATGCCGATGGGGGAGGAGGACCGCACCGAATGCGAAGAGGACGGCATTGAAATTCATGCCGGCTGGGGCCAGACCGAAATCCTTTCCGAGAACGGCAAATGCAGCGGAATTCGCTTCCGCAAGTGCCTTTCTGTCCGCAATGCGGAGGGCCGCTTCGCTCCGACCTTTGACGATGATACGACCGAGGAAGTCCCCTGCGAGATGGTGCTGTACTGCATCGGGCAGAAGGTGGATTGGAAGAACCTGCTGACCGGTACCGCTGTGGAACTGAATCCCAACGGTACCGCCAAGGCCGACCCTGTGACCTACCAGACCGCCGAGCCAGATCTCTTTGTGGGCGGCGACGCCTACACCGGCCAGAAATTTGCCATTGATGCCATTGCGGCCGGGAAACAGGGAGCGGTTTCTCTGCACCGCTGGGTGCAGCAGGCCACCCTGACCATTGGCCGGGATAAGCGGGAATTTATAGAGCTGGACAAGAAGAACCTGCTGCTGGAGGAGACGAATTATGATAATACCCCCCGCCAGCGCATTGGCTACAATGAGACGCTGAGAAAGACCTTTAAGGACGGAAGAATTGCCTTTACCGAAGAGCAGGTGAAGGCCGAGACTGCCCGCTGCCTGGGCTGCGGCGCCAGTGTGGTGGATCCCAATAAGTGCATCGGCTGCGGCATCTGCACCACCCGCTGTGCCTTTGATGCCATCCACCTGCACCGCGACCTGCCAGAGTGCAGCACCATGCGCTCGGCGGAAGATAAGATGAAGGGTATTTTGCCCTACATGATTAAGCGGAAGATGCGCATCCGCCGCACCAAAAAGGCCGAAAAGAGGAACGGATAATGCATGAACTCGGGATTGTATTCCATGCCATACGCACCATAGAAAGCGTGGCTGAGACACAGGGGCTTTCCAAAGTGGGCAGTGTAACGCTGGAACTGGGCGAGGTAAGCGGGGCCATTCCGCAGGAGCTGGTGAGCTGCTGGGACTGGGCGGCAAACCGCACCGAACTGTTGCGCGGGGCGCCGCTGAAGATAGAGACGCTGCCGGCAGTGACCCACTGTGAGGGCTGCGGGGAGGATTACCCGACGGTGGCGCATGGGCGTACCTGCCCGCACTGCGGCAGTGAAAAGACCTGGCTGCTGCGGGGCAGTGAGATCAGCATAAAGGAAATAGAGGCGATATAATGGAGTTTAAGACGATCGAACTGAAAGAAAGCATTTTTGCCAACAACGACCGGGAAGCCGACCGGCTGCGGGAGCAGCTGAAAGGGGAAAAGACCTTCCTGCTGAACCTGATGTCGAGCCCCGGCAGCGGCAAAACCACCGCCCTGCTGCGGACGGTGGAGCGCCTGCGGGAGGAAATGCGCATCGGCGTGATGGAGGCGGACATTGACAGTGATGTGGATGCCCGTACCATGGCAGACGCCGGGGTACGATCCATCCAGCTGCATACCGGCGGAATGTGCCACCTGGATGCCGGCATGACCGAGCAGGGTTTGCGGGAGATTGGGACAATGGATCTGGATCTGGTGATTTTGGAAAACGTGGGCAACCTTGTTTGCCCGGCGGAATTTGATACCGGTGCGGTGAAGAATGCCATGATCCTTTCGGTCCCGGAAGGGCATGATAAGCCGCTGAAATATCCGCTGATCTTTACGGTGTGCGATGCGCTGATTATCAATAAGACAGATGTATTGCCGTATTTTGATTTTGATATGGATAAGGTGACGGAGTACGCCCGCATGAGAAACCCCAAGATCGAAATTTTCCCCATCTGTGCCCGGACAGGGGAAGGGGTGGACGCCTGGTGCGACTGGCTG
>DMMB01000099.1:7395-7907 GCA_003453215.1 Oscillospiraceae bacterium
TGGACGCCTGGTGCGACTGGCTGCGCCGCCAGGTAAATGAATGGCAGGCATAAGCCAGAATAACAGAGAAAAGAGAAGCCCCCGCTTCGGCTGTGCACAGCTGAGGCGGGGGTGATATTTTGGGAAGAACGCTATAGAAGAAATTTTTGTTACATGGCAATATTCCGGATGCCGGGGTGGCTATCCATAAAGGCGAGAATTTCCTCAAACTTAATTTCCCGGCTGAACTTGATGGTGAGGCCATAATTAACGGTGCCATCGCTATTGTGGGTGATGTGGCTGCCGATGACCGAAACCTCCATGTTTTTCAGTTCGGCCAAAAAAGCATCGCGCAGTTCGGGCGTATCATTCATAGTAATATTGATGTCGCGGGTGGCCAAAGCATCATTACCGATATTGAACTTGTGCATGATGGTCTGCATCAAAATAATGATGACAGTGGTAGCGATGCCAATGGGGTACATCCCGGCCCCGATGGCCAGACCAATGCCGGCGGTCGCCCAGATACCGGC
>DMMB01000099.1:8204-8662 GCA_003453215.1 Oscillospiraceae bacterium
ATGCCGCTGACCACCTGCGCGGCAATCCGGGCCGGATCGGCACCGCGGGCGCCGAAGAAAAACTCTCCATTGGCGGTTAAATCGGCAAAAGCGTATTTGGAAACGATCATAATGAGGGCGGAAGCGCAGCAGACCAGGCAGTGGGTGCGGATGCCGGCTTCCTTCAGCCGCTTGGTGCGTTCCAGGCCAATGGCGCCGCCGCAGAGGGTGGCAACCAATACGCGGATAAGGAA
This sequence comes from Oscillospiraceae bacterium, assembly GCA_003453215.1. Lineage (GTDB taxonomy): Bacteria > Bacillota > Clostridia > Oscillospirales > Ruminococcaceae > Angelakisella. The sequence goes on from DMMB01000099.1 coordinate 8,438, forward strand.
AGCAAGCTGATAGCTCCATGGCATGGCTTCATTCATGCGGGTAATTAAATCTGTCATAAAAAGGAACCTCCCTTGGGGAAATGTCTCCTAAAGATAACATATTATACAATATTATAGGTGGAAATGCAAGCTTTGTAGGAAAAATAGACAAAGCCAGACCTATTGCAGATCCTCCAGTTCCCGCAGCCAAAGCGCGGCGGAAGCATCGCTGGGCATACGCCAATC
>DMMB01000091.1:0-666 GCA_003453215.1 Oscillospiraceae bacterium
CCGCGGCGGAGCCGCGTCCGGTGCCCGCTGGGCGGGCGCCGTAGCCGGCCGCGGCCACAGCCCGGCAGATTTCCGCCTCGGAAAGCTGATGCTCATCATATTCGACCAGCATACGATTCTGCATCAAATCGACGGTAACAGAGGAAACCCCTGCCAACGCCGAGACCGCCCGCTCCACGTGGGAACTGCAGGCGGTGCAGCTCATGCCGGTGACATCAAAACGCTGTTTCAAAAACTCCACCTCCGTGGTATACTTTACGAACTTATTATATAGCGTGATGAAACGATGTCAACTGTTATTTTGCCCGAAAGAGGGGGATAATCCGCCCGAAATGGCATAAAATAGTATCGATTTTCCCCGCCGATTTGAAAAGGTGCTCAATTTTCATAAAAGATTTTATTGCACATTTGCTGAATTTGTGAAGTTGCGACAGATTTTGATTGAAAAGGCGGACAGTAGGCGGTATAATATGAGTGCGAAGGCTGGAAACGATTCCAGTTTAAAAAGAAACGCAACCACAATTTAGGAGGAGAAACCATGAAAAAGACATTAGCAATTCTGTTGGCTGTTGTTATGGCGATCACTCTGTTCACCGCCTGCGGCAACAACAATACCCCGGCCAACGACACCAAGACGGGCTCCGTTTATTACCTGAACTTCAAGCC
>DMMB01000091.1:923-10619 GCA_003453215.1 Oscillospiraceae bacterium
TACACCGAGAAGACCGGTGTTCCGGTAACTGTACTGACCGCAGCTTCCGGTACTTACGATCAGACCCTGACCGCTGAGATGGATAAGGACGCTGCTCCCACCATGTTCCAGGTAGGTAATGCTGGCGCAGTAAAGACCTGGGGCGAGTACTGCTACGACCTGACCAATACCGATGTGATGAAGGAAATGACCACTGACGCCTTTAACCTGAAGAACGAGGCTGGCGAGACCGTTTCCATCGGCTACTGCTATGAGGCTTTCGGTATCATCGTAAACAAGGCACTGCTGAAGCAGGCTGGCTACGAGCTGACCGACATCACCAACTTTGAGACTCTGAAGAAGGTCGCTGATGACATTCATGCCCGTTCTGCTGAGCTGGGCTTCGATGCCTTCTCCTCTGCCGGTCTGGACGGTTCCTCCAGCTGGCGCTTCTCCGGCCATCTGGCCAATATGCCTCTGTTCTATGAGTTCCGCGATGACGGCGTGACTTCTCAGCCCGCTACCATCACCGGCAAGTACCTGGAGAACTACAAGAACATTTGGGACCTGTATACCACTGATTCCGCCACCACCGGCGCTGCCCTGGTTTCCGCTACCGGCGACCAGTCCGAAGCTGAGTTCGGCGAGGGCAAGGCTGTGTTCTATCAGAACGGTTCCTGGGAATATGCTGCCCTGACCGGCGAGAAGTTCGGCATGAACGCTGACGATCTGGCTATGATCCCGATCTACTGCGGCGTGGAAGGCGAAGAGCAGGCTGGTCTGTGCTGCGGCACCGAGAACTGCTGGGCTGTAAACAAGTATGCTTCCGAGGAAGACATCAAGGCGACCCTGGACTTCATGAAGTGGGTTGTTACCTCTGAGGAAGGCACCACCATGATGGCAGAACAGTTTGGCCCGATCCCCTTCAAGTCTGCTAAGACTCCTGAGAATGTATTCTTTGCTCAGGCCAATGACTACACCGCTAAGGGCAACTATGTTGTAACCTGGGCCTTCAACTACACCCCCGCCGTGGATGACTGGCGTGCTGCTGTTGTTGACGCTCTGACCCAGTACACCACCGGCAACGGTGATTGGGCCACTGTCGAGTCTGCCTTCGTAGATGGCTGGGCTTCCCAGTATGCTAAGGAGAACGCCTGATTTTAGGACTTTCCCTGAAGCAAGAACAACCGAATAAACTGCAAGAACCGGGGGCGAGCACTGCGCTCGCCCCCATTTTACAGGGGAAAGGCCAGAACTGACCCGCCCGCCCCGGTGGGAGCGTGAGTTGTGGACTTTATCCGTGATAGTAACCAAAGGAGTGTGAAAGTCAGCTATGAAACTGTTCCAAAAAAAGCGTGACGCCACGGCGCTGAATTCGACGCTGATCCGGCGGCCGATCCAGAAGTGCTTCTGGCTGTTCCTGCTGCCGACCTTTGCGGCGTTCTGCATCGGCTTTTTGTACCCGTTCTGCAAGGGATTTTTCCTTTCCTTCTGCGACTTTAAGACCACCAAGAACTGGACCTGGGTGGGAATTAAAAATTACATTGCAGCCTTCCAGGATAAGAGCTTTGGACACGCCTTCTGGTACACGGCGCTTTTTGCGATTGTCTCATTGGTGCTGATTAATGTGATTGCCTTTGCCATTGCCTATGCGCTGACGAGAGGTATTAAAGGCTCCAACCTGTTCCGCACCGTCTTCTTTATGCCGAACCTCATCGGCGGCATTGTGCTGGGCTATATCTGGAGCATGATCTTTAATGGTATCCTGATTAAATACAGCACCAGTGTGGTACTGGAGACCAAATACGGCTTCTGGGGACTGATTATCCTGATGTGCTGGCAGCAGATTGGCTACATGATGATTATCTATGTGGCGGGGCTGCAAAGCGTGCCGGAGGATATGCTGGAGGCGGCGCGGATTGACGGCGCCAACAGCTGGCAGACCCTGTGGAAGATCACCATTCCCAATGTAATGCCCTCCATCACCATCTGCACCTTTCTGACCCTGACCAATTCCTTTAAACTGTACGACCAGAACCTGGCACTGACAGCCGGGCGGCCGTTTATTCAGCAGGGCGGCGAGGTGATAAAGACCACTGAAATGTTGGCGCTGAATATCGTCAATTCCTTCTACGCCAGTGCGCGCAGCCGCGGCGTGGGCCAGGCCAAAGCCGTCATCTTCTTTGTGCTGGTGGCCATACTGAGCATTCTGCAGCTGCGCTCGACCCGAGATAAGGAGGTGCAGCAGTAATGTCGACCAAAACAGCTTCCGGAGGATTTAAAAGCGAGCGGCGCCGCCACGATGCAATGACCGTTATCTTTGCCATTCTTTCCGTTATTTATCTGATTCCGGTATTCCTGGTGGCCATGAATTCCTTTAAGAGCAACGCCTCCATTAACCTGGAAACCTTTGCTTTTCCGCATGAGGGAACCTTTGTAGGGCTGGATAACTACATCAAGGGCCTGACCTTTGGCAACTATCCGTTCCTGAAGAGCGCGGGGTATTCGCTGCTGATTACCATTGTTTCCGCGGCGCTGATCCTGCTGTGCACCAGCATGGCGGCCTGGTATATTGCCCGTGTGGGCAGCGGTTTTTCCAAGCTGGTGTATTACCTCTGTGTATTTTCCATGGTGGTGCCATTCCAGATGGTGATGTTCACGCTGGCGCGGACGGCCGATACCCTGAAACTGAATACCCCCTATACCATTCCCATCATTTATCTGGGCTTTGGCGCAGGGCTGGCGGTGTTTATGTTCAGCGGATTTATTAAGAGCATTCCGCTGGAGATAGAGGAGGCCGCGGCGATTGACGGCTGCGGGCCGATCCGGACCTATTTTAGCGTGGTGCTGCCGATGCTGAAGCCGACCATGATTTCGGTGGGCGTGCTGGAAATTATGTGGGTATGGAACGACTATCTGCTGCCCTACCTGGTGCTGGACCGCAAGAAGTACATGACCATTCCCATTCACATTCAATTCCTGCAGGGCAGCTACGGCTCGGTGGATCTGGGCGCGATTATGGCGCTGATTATGCTTTCCATTATTCCTGTGATCATTTTCTACCTCACCTGCCAGAAGCACATCATCAAGGGTGTGGCGGCCGGTGCCGTAAAGGGCTGATACTGTTGTGACAATAAAAGATATTGCAAAAGAGAGCGGCTATGCGGTGGGAACGGTTTCCCGCGTGCTGAATAACCACCCCGATGTCAGCGAAAAGGCGCGGCAGCGCATCCTGGCGGTGGTGGCCAAAAATGGATACACCCAAAACCCCAATGCCAAAAACCTGAAGCAATCGGTGAACCACAGTATTCTGGTGCTGGTGAAGGGCGCCCGGAATGAGCTGTTTGCCGCGCTGGTGGAGCAGCTGCAGGGCTTGGTCAATAAGGGACCCTACTCCCTGCTGGTGGATTACTTTGATGAGGACACCGATGAGGTGCTGCGGGCGGCGGCCCTGTGCGCCGAAAAAAAGCCGCAGGGAATTCTGTTCCTGGGGGGCAATGCGGATAACTTTAAACGCAGCTTTGGCCGCATTACGCTGCCGGCGGTGCTGGTGACTTCCCCCGCGGAAGGACTGGACTACCCCAACCTTTCCAGCGTGACAACCGATGACTTTGCCGCCTCGGTGCAGGCGGTACAGGTTCTGCTGAAACAAGGGCACCAGCACATTGCCATTATTGGCGGGCGTCCCAGCTTCAGCGATGTTTCCGGCAAGCGCTTTGCCGGGGGGCGGGCGGCCTTTGCCCAAAGCGGGCTGCCGGCGGAAAACCTGGTGGAATACGGGGAGGCCCGCTTCTGCTACGAGGAAGGCTACCAGGCCATGCGCCACGTGCTGGCGGAGCACCCGGAGATTACCGCGGCCTATGCCATTGCCGATGTGGTGGCAATAGGCGCCATGCGGGCTGCGCAGGATGCCGGACGAAAGGTAGGACGGGATCTTTCCATTATCGGCTTTGATGGCCTGGCGCTGGGCGAATACCTGACCCCGCGGCTGGCGACCATTGGGCAATCGGTGGAGCGGCTGGCGCAGGAGGCGACGAATACCCTGCTGAACGCCATTGAAAACGATGCACCGGCCCGGCGGGTGACAGTGCCCTTTACGGTGATAAACGGCGAGAGTGTAGGCCCTGCCCCGCGAAGATAAAAAACAAGAGACCAAGATGTGATTGAAAAGAGAGCAATGCTATGAGAACCAGTGGAGTACTGATGCACATTTCTTCGCTGCCGGGGCCTTATGGAATCGGCACGATGGGAGACAATGCCTACCGCTTTGTGGATTTTCTGCAGCGGGCCGGGCAGACCTGGTGGCAGATTTTGCCCATTGGGCCGACCAGCTACGGCGATTCGCCGTACCAGTCATTCAGTTCTGTGGCAGGGAACCCATATTTTATAGACCTGCCCCAGCTGGAACGGGACGGGCTGCTGGAACGCGGAGAGTATGAAGCGCTGCCGTGGTGCGAAAGCGAAACGGCGGTGGACTACGGCCGGCTGTACCAGCTGCGTTATGAAGTGCTGCACCATGCCTATCAGCGCTTTGTGCAGCACCCGCCGGAGGACTATGCACAGTTCTGCCGGGAGAATGAACGGTGGCTGCCGGATTATGCCCTGTTTATGGCGCTGAAAGACGCCCATGGCGGCCGCCCCTGGAGCGAATGGGAACAGCCGCTGAAAACGCGGGAACCGGGTGCGGTAGCAGCGGCAAGGGAGCAGTATGCCGCAGAGATCGGCTTCCAGATGATGCTGCAATACCTGTTTACCCGGCAGTGGCGGGCCCTGAAGGGCTATGCCAATGAGCGCGGGATCCGCATCATCGGGGATATTCCCATTTATGTGCCGCGGGATTCCGCCGACGTGTGGAGCGCCCCGGAGCAATTCCTGCTGGATGAAAATTACGAACCGATTGAGGTGGCCGGCTGCCCGCCCGATGGTTTTTCGGCCGATGGGCAGCTGTGGGGCAACCCGCTGTACCGCTGGGACGCCATGAAAGCCGATGGCTATCGTTGGTGGATTGAGCGTTTCCGGGCCAGCGCGGCGCTGTATAATGTGATCCGCATCGACCACTTCCGTGGATTTGAGGGCTATTATGCCATCCCCGGCGGGGCCACCACGGCCCGCGACGGCGTGTGCCGGCAGGGCCCGGGCATCGAACTGTTTCATGCGGTACGGGCGGCGCTGGGCGATCTGCCTATTATTGCGGAGGATTTGGGCTTTTTGACCGAAGGGGTTCATCGCCTGCGGGAGGAAAGCGGCTTCCCGGGGATGAAGGTGCTGCAGTTTGCCTTTGACAGCCGGGAGGACAGCGACTATCTGCCGCACAATTACCCCCGGCACTGTGTGGTATATACCGGTACCCATGATAACGATACCATTATGGGCTGGATGAATACGGCCTCTCCGGAGGATGTACGTTTTGCATGGGAGTACCTGCGCCTGACCGAAGCGGAGGGCCCCAACTGGGGGATGATGTGCGGCGCTCTGCAAAGCCCCGGGGATACGGTGATCCTGACGATGCAGGACCTGCTGGGACTGGGCAGCGAAGCGCGGATGAATATTCCTTCCACGCTGGGCTGCAACTGGAAGTGGCGTGCCGCGCCCGGCAGCATTACCGATGAGCTGGCGGACCGGCTGCACCATGTGACCGGGCTGTACCGCCGCCTGCCAAGATAAATCCGTCGATCCAAGAGAGTGAAAATAGGGAGCCTCCGGCAAAGCAGCCGGGGGCTCCCGCTATTGACGGGAATTGGCAACGGCCGTATAATGGAAACCACAAAGGCTGCGGCCTGTAAAAGGCAGGCGGGCGCGCCGAAGCGGGGAGGGCCGCTGCAAGGCGTGCCGCGGCGGCCCGAATGAAGCGGAGGGGCGTCCGCCGGGGAGTGTGCGGAAAGGCCGGAGGAAAGAGGAGAGAGCATGATAGGACAAAAATCCTGCCAGCGGCTGGATGCCAACCAGCTGAAGTTGATTGCGATAGCGGCCATGACGGTGGACCATGTGGCGTGGCTGCTGTTCCCGGGGTATGCCACCGGGGCGGTGCCCCTTGTGATGCATATGATAGGACGGATTACCTGTCCCATTATGTGCTTCTTTATTGCAGAGGGGTTCCACTATACCCGCGACCGGAAGAAATATGCGCTGCGGCTGCTGGCACTGGCGGTGGTATCGCATTTTGCGTATATGCTGGCTTCCAATAGTTATGTGGACTGGCACTCCTTTATCCCGTTCTACTACGGGGATATTTTAAACCAGACCAGCGTGGTATGGTCGCTGCTGGGCGGACTGCTGATGCTGTGGCTGTGCGAGGACGAAAAACGCAGCATGGGGGTAAAGGTGGCCGGGGTGTTGCTGATCTGCCTGGTGACCCTGCCGAGCGACTGGAGCTGTATTGCCGCCCTGTGCGTACTTTCCATCGGCTCCAACCGGGGGAACCCCCAAAAACAGATTGCGTGGAGTCTTTTCTACGTGGCAATTTACGCGGCGGTGTATTTCTTTGCGCTGGATAAGCTGTATGGTCTGCTGCAGCTATGTGTGGTGCTTTCTATCCCGCTGCTGGCACTGTATAACGGCAAGCGCGGCAAGAACCCCGCGGTAAACAAAGTGATGAAGTGGGTGTTCTATCTCTATTACCCGCTGCACCTATTCGTGATTGGCCTGATTCAGCTGCAAATGAGGTGACAGAATGCGGATTGAACACATTGCCCTGTATGTAAACGATCTGGAGGCCGCGAAAGAATTTTACTGCCGGTGCTTTGGCGCAAAGAGCGGGGAGCGTTACCACAATCCCAAAACGGGGTTCCAGTCCTACTTTCTGCAATTTGCAGGTGGGACGCGGCTGGAACTGATGACGGCTCCGGAGCTGGAGGATGCCCCCAAGGCAGAACGCCGGACAGGGTACAGTCATCTGGCATTCAGTGTGGGCAGCCGGCCGGCAGTGGAGGAATGGACCGAGCGGCTGCGGGCGGATGGCTGCCCGGTGGTGAGCGGCCCGCGTGTGACGGGGGACGGCTATTACGAAAGCTGCATCCTGGACCCCGAAGGCAACCGGATAGAAATAACGGAATAAAGCAAAAAGAGAAAAAAGGTCGAGGTGGTTTGCTGTGAGGCGCTGCATTGCAGGGACCGGAATGGAATACAGAAAATAAAAAAGACCATTCCGGAGGAAAATAACATGATACCTGATTGGAAGATATATCCCCGTTCCCAGGGGCACAGTACCGTTTATCTGAAAAATGTCGTCAATGACCCGACCATCCGGGTGGGAGAATACACTACCTACGATGACTATGTGAACGACCCGAGGGATTTTGTGCGCAACAATGTGCTGTACCATTACCCCGAATGCAATGACGATACCCTGACGATTGGCAAGTTCTGCTCCATTGCCTGCGGTGCCAAGTTTATCTTTAACGCGGCAAACCATGCGCTGGGCAGCCTTTCCACCTACCCGTTTCCCATTTTCTTTGAAGAATGGGGGCTGCCGACCGATCGCGCCTCCATTGCGGCGGCGTGGGATAACCACGGCAGCATCACCATCGGCAATGATGTGTGGATCGGCTATGAGGCGGTGATCCTTTCCGGCGTGACGATCGGGGATGGAGCCATTATAGGCACCCGAGCGGTAGTGACAAAAGATGTACCGCCCTATACCGTTGTAGGCGGGATACCGGCCAAACCCATCCGACAGCGGTTTAGCGAGGAGACCATTGCCCGGCTGGAGGAGCTTTGCTGGTGGGATTGGCCGGAGGAGAAAATTCGGCAGAATATTGCCGCAATCCAAAGCGGAGATATGGAAGCGCTGTGCTGCGCGGCCAAAGAATAAAACAACTCAACGGGAGGCAACATGAACCGCGAAAACAAACGCAAGACCTTTGAAAAAGGCTACTACAAAAACCACCCCTGCAACGAAAGCTTTACCTGCAAAGTATGCGGCCGGCTGGTGACGCCCGATGCGGCCGGAACCGACCACCGCAACCACTGCCCCAACTGCCTTTCCAGCCTGCACGTGGATATTGAACCGGGCGACCGCGAGGCGGATTGCGGCGGCATCATGGAGCCAATTTCGGTGTGGGTGCGCGGCAAGGGCGAATGGGCCATTATTCACCGCTGCCGCCGGTGCGGGGCGCTGAGCTCCAACCGGGTGGCTGCCGATGATAACCCGATGAAGCTGATGAGCATTGCCTTAAAGCCCCTGTGCGAGCCGCCGTTCCCGCTGGAACGCATTGAGGAGATGACAGCCCTGATGGGCGGCGAAGGCCGACTGAAATAAGCAAAAGGAGCCGGACAACACGGAGAAGGAGCTGTTCGGCTCCTTTTGGCAGAGATGGCAGAGGGAAAGTGCAGGGCGCAGCCCGCCCTAGCCGCAGGCTGGGGGCCCGTTGCTTCGCACCGGGCCGGCGGCGGAGCCGCCGGGGCTGCGCCCTGTGCCAGGCCATCCCGTCCGGCGGACAATGGGGGAAAACCGGGACTCTACGGAGCGTTCATTGCAAAAAGGAGCAAAACCCCGTACAATGGGGGCAGAGGTGATAAAAATGGATCAGATAAAAACCGGAGCACTGATAAGAACGCTGCGGCAAAAGGAAGGACTAACCCAGCAGGCGCTGGCCGATCGGCTGGGGGTAAGCGATAAAGCAATAAGCAAATGGGAGCGCGGCTGCGGGGCGCCGGAACTAACCCTGCTGCCAAGGCTGGCGGAGGCGCTGCACACCGACGTGGATACCCTGCTGAAAGGCGGCGTAGAGGAAAATCGGGCGGCAAACGGAAATTTGCGGCGGCTGCGCTGCTACCGCTGCCCCACCTGCGGTAATCTGCTTTTTTCCACCGATGATGCGGATATTCGCTGCTGCGGCAGACCATTAAAGCCGCTGACGGTACAAAAAGCGGATGAGGCCCATGCACTGTACATGGAGCAAAATGATGGAGATTGGTACATTACGGCCGAGCACGAGATGACGCGCGAACATCACATTAGCTTTTTGGCACTGCTGACCGGTGATACGGTGGTGCTGCGCAAGCTGTACCCGGAATGGAACCTGGAAACCCGGCTGCCCCGGCTGCATGGGACACTGCTGTGGTACTGCACCGGGCATGGATTGTTTGAACAAAGAGTGTGATATTGGGAATCGTAGTCAGCATATACTGACGGATATTTCTAATCTTTGTGGTGTTCTCTTTGAAGCAGTCCATAACATATCGAATGTGTTCGACATTCAGTTTCATAAACCGACTACGGACAATTTCTGCCGGACGCTCCTCTGCACCAATGCGAATCAACGGTCGCTTTGTGCAAACCGTTTCAACGATCAACTCCAGAATGTTATCCAGCATTTCAGAATCGTAAGGGTAATCCTTCTTCAACAAATCAATACTGAGCTGATCCGAGAAATAATCAAAGTATTCTTGATACCGGTCATTCTCGTCCATCATTCCACCATTTCCGGAAGGAAAGATAGAATCAGTATCACTAAATTCAGTATTATTCATATCAGTATTATTACATTGTGATTTCGGAAGTTCTTGAGTTGTGATTTCCATTGTTCCAGAATTGTGATTTTCACAATTCAAGAGTTGTGAATGCAAAACCTTTTGACTTAAATACAGATGTTGTAGTATCATGGAAACACAATATTTGTATGCTTACAAACGGGTTTATAGTGTTGCAAATCTATATTTTTAGGAGGATAAACGATGAATCATTTACCTTTAAATGTGCGTGTTCCAATCGAGGGA
>DMMB01000053.1:0-3126 GCA_003453215.1 Oscillospiraceae bacterium
ACTTTTTAGGTATCATATCAATGGACAGGCATGGGCCAATGTGCTATATTTATGAGGAAATGGCGGCGAATAGACCCATAGGAGGAACCAAAATGGAGCAAAACAAAACCCTGCTGGAGCGCATCCGTCTGTTTGTGCTGGATCTGGATGGCACTGTATATCTGGGCGACCGGCTGCTGCCCGGTGCTGCCGAATTTATCGCCGCAGCAAAAGAAAAGGGCCGGCGGGTGCTGTTTTTTACCAATAACACCAGCCGCAGCCCGATGGAATATGTGGAGCGTCTTTCCCGCATGGGGATCCCTGTCACCCGGGAGGATATTCTCACCGCCGGTGATGTGACCATCCACTACCTGCAGACGCACTGCGCGGGGCAAAGCGTCTATCTTTTGGGGGTACCTGCCCTGCGGCAAAGTTTTGCGGAAACCGGAATTCCCCTTACCGAAGAACAGCCCGATCTTGTGGTAGTGGGCTTTGATAAAACCCTCACCTACGAGCGGCTGGAAAAAGCCTGCGTTTTCCTGCATCGGGGCGCCCGTTTTCTGGCCACCCACCCCGATATCAACTGTCCCACCGAAGCGGAACCCATTCCCGATTGCGGCGCCATCTGCCAAGCCATCACCACCAGCACCGGGTTTACCCCCCGTTCCCTGGGCAAGCCCGCCGCTGAAACGGTGGAGCTGGTGGAGGCGGTGAGCGGTCTGCCGCGGGAAGCCATCGCCTTTGTAGGGGATCGCCTGTATACCGATGTGGCCTGCGGCACCCAAAACGGCGCCTGCGGTATTCTGGTCATGACCGGCGAAACCACTCCCGAAATGCTGGCGGAAAGCAGCTTTTCCCCCGATGCGGTATTTCCCTCTTTGGGAGCCATGGCGCCGCTGCTTTAATCCTATGATAAAATTTCGCCCCCTGTACCAATCGGTGCAGAGGGCGGTTTTTTGTTGTTCCAAGTCATTTCCAGTGCTTTAGCTGCGAAAGATAGGCATTATACTGCGCCCGGCGCTCCTTCTCCGGGGTATTTTCGGGATTGGGCATATGCGCCAGCAAAAAATCCAACAGCGCTTCCTTGCTTTGGTAAGCGAAGGTGCCCTCCGCGTAACACCACTTGCAGTAATCCTCATTGTAGCTGCCATCGGGTTCCCGACTGGTAATGCCATCCTCCAGCGGCATCCCGCAGCACTGGCAGATGAGCTGCCGCGGCGTGCCCAGCAGGGTATTGATGGATACATCGAAAAGCCCCGAAAGCAGCTTCAGGGTTTCGGTATTCGGCACCGTTTCGCCGGTTTCCCAGCAGGAGACCGCCTGCCGGGTCACAAAAACCTTTTCCGCCAGTTCCTCCTGCGAAAGGCCTTTGCCGGTTCTCAATTCATAAATGACATCTTTTGTTTCCATGCGCTTTCTCCTCCCTTTGGGAATAGTATAACGCCATATCATCTCTAAGAAAAGCAACCCGCTGTTGCTTTTGTTGTTATATCATTCCATCAGACCAAAGAACCATACCGTTTCGGATTCATAGGTTTCCCCCTGCCGCAGCAGGATAGAGGGAAACTGCGGGTGATGGGGACTATCCGGGCAGTGCTGGGTTTCCAGGCACAGGCCGCCATGCTTTGGGTAGGCCACACCGCCTTTTCCCCGCTCCCCCTGCAGGAAGTTGCCGGAATAAAGCTGCAGGGCCGGTTCGGTGGTAAAGACCGTCAGCCGCCGCCCGCTTTCGGGGTCGCAGAGTTCCGCCGCCGGGTGCAGCGGATTTTCGCTTTTAGCATCATAATCCAGCAGGAAATTGTGGTCGTACCCGCCGGCATTTTTTAGCTGCGGGCAATTGTCCCTGATGCGTTCCCCTATGGAATGCGGCGTGGTAAAATCCAGCGGTGTTCCTGCCACCGGCAGAATCTCCCCGGTGGGGATCAGCTCCTTATCCACAGGGGTATAGCGGCTGGCCGCCAGTTCCAGCCGGTGATCCAGAATATCACCTTTGCCCTGCCCGGCCAGATTGAAATAGGTGTGGTTGGTCAGGTTCAGCAGGGTATCCCCTTCTTCGGCCGTAGCCGTATAATGGATAATCAGCGCATCCTCCTGGGTCAGGCAGTAACGCACCTCCACGTGCAGCTTGCCGGGATAGCCTTCCTCCCCTGCCTGTGCAGTGCGGGAAAAAACCACCACGTTATCGATATCCTCGGTGCTCCACTGCCACAAGCGGCGGTCAAAGCCCTGCTCGCCGCCATGCAGGTGGTTGCGGCCGTCATTGGCCGCCAGCGGATATTCCCTGCCGTTCAGTGTAAACTCCGCCCCGGCAATGCGGTTGGCTACCCGGCCTATTGTCCCGCCAAAATGCGGGGCTTCCCTGTAATCCGCAATGGTATCGCACCCCAGGGTAATATCCTCCACCCGGCCTTCCTTATCCGGCACGCAAATGCTGTGTACCGCCGCACCATAATTGAGGAGGTTCACCTCCATGGTATTGTGGTTAAAAAGGGTAAAGCGCGTCACCGCCTGTCCCTCCGGCGTTCTGCCAAAAAAATGTTTATAGACCATGGTTCATTCCCCCTTGGTGTAAGAAAGATCTTCTTCGGTCCAGTTGGCCAGCACCGGCAGCATTCGGGCCGCGGCCGCTTTGGCTCCGGGCAGATCCTGCTCCCGGTAGTTTCCGCATTCCACCGCTGTTGCCCCGGGGATTTCCCCCTCATACTCCGCAATGAATTGGAGTGTTTCCCGGGTCAGGGCGATGACGTCCTCGTGGCGCATACCCTGGGTCAGCAGGTAAAAGCCTGTCCGGCAGCCCATGGGCCCAAAGTAGACAATGTGCTCTCCCCAGCGGCTGTTACGCGCATAAGTGGCAAACAGGTGCTCGATGGTATGCATCACCGCCGAAGGCAAAAAGGGCGGCGTATTCGGACGGATAAACCGCAGGTCATAGGTTGTCACCGGGCCATCGGTGCGGGAAAGGTACATTCCCGGCAGCAGGCGGGTATGGTCTACTTCAAAGCTTGCAATTCGTTTCATTCTTTTTCCTCCCTTTGGGGTCGCTGCCCCTATTGTACCGCATCCGGGCTGGGTTGCCAAGGAAAATGTGTGCAGAAGGCCTGGGTTTGCGCGGCCGCAGGCCGTTTCGGCGCAGCCGAAACCGACGGG
>DMMB01000053.1:3304-19692 GCA_003453215.1 Oscillospiraceae bacterium
CCGACGGGCTCCGCCCGTCGAGACCGTCCTATGGACGGTCTGGCCTGCGGCCGCCCTGCCCCCTGCACAAATCCCCACATGGGAAAAGGGACGCCCCCGTTAGAGGACGCCCCTTTCCCAAGAGAGAAAACATTAGAAGATGGCAAGTTTGGACTGGACGGTGGTGGAAGCCACTACACGTCCGCGCTTGATGACATAGCGGCGCTCCGGAGTCAGACGGATCGCATCGCGGGCGTCACGGCAAGCGGTGATGACAATATCGGCATTGCAGCCGACCTTCAGGCCGTAATCCTTCAGGCGGAGGATCTTGGCGGCGTCATCGGTAATCATATCGAAAGTCTTTTCAATCTCATCGGGCAGGCTCAGCTGGGCAGCATGGCCGGTAATCAGAGCCACCTGCAGCATATCGCCGGCACCGTAGGGATAGAAGGTATCATTGACGCAGTCCTGGCCAAAGCTCATGGTCACGCCGGCAGCCAGCAGTTCCTTTACGCGGGTAATACCGCGGCGGATGGGCTGCTTATCCAGACGGCCCTGCAGCATCAGGTTGGTAACAGGGTTGGTGATGACATTGATGCCGGCTTTCTTTACCTTTTCGATAACATAGGCCGCATAGTGATCGTCATAGGCCGCCATGGCGCAGGTATGGCCGGCGGTGACACGGCCCTGCCAGCCGCGGGCGATGGTCTCATCAGCTACCATCTCCAGGGTGCGGTAGAAGGGATCGTCGCTTTCATCTACGTGCATATCTACATCGGCATCATACTTTTCAGCAATATCAAAGCACAGCTTTACATGGGCGCGGCTGTCATCGGGGCAGTTTTCGTTCGCGGGCATACCGCCTACTACATCGCAGCCCATCTCCATGGCCTGCCACATCAGCTTATCGGCACCGGGATCTTTCACAATGCCTTCCTGGGGGAAAGCAACGGTCTGCATATCCACTACGCCCTTATACTTGTCTTTCAGGGCCAGTACGCCCTCGGTGGCCTTCAGGCCGGTGATGGTATCCACATCGATGTGGGTACGGATATTCAGTACGCCGTTTTTAATCTCGCGCTCTACTACATCGCCGCCGCGCGCCAGAATGTCCTCGTTGACATAGTTGCGCTTTTTGTCCCACAGCATCTCAATGGCTTCCTTCAGGGTGCCGCTCTGGTTCTTGGGCAGAACATCCAGTACATTCACCTTATCCAGGTGGATATGGGGATCGATGTAAGAAGCGGTGGTCAGGTTGCCTTCGGCATCAATGACCGTTTCCGCCTCGGCGGTCAGGCCTACGCCAATATCGACGATCTTGCCGCCATCGATGAGAATGTTGACCAGTTCTTCCCGGTCACGGAGCTTTGCGTTTTTAATGAGCATCTGCATACTTTAATTCCCTCCAAAAAATTTTTTTAAAATAATCCGGCAGGGTGCTGTTTGCTGTTTTGATCCAAACATCCCTTTGAAAAACGCCCTGCTCCCAAACGGGAGCAGGGCGCGAAAGTCATAAGGGGAAAGCCGCTCCATAGTCTGCCAATATCCGGAGGACTCCTATTCGGTTCGCCATCATTTTAACATATCCCTTTTTAAAAGACAAGATTGTGCTATTTAGAAAGTTCAAGCACATTTTTGTTGGAATCCACCAAATAGATGGCATACATTTCCGGCGAAAGTCCGCTTTCGGCCACCATTTTCCTGGCCAGTTCATAGTCCTCGGCCGCCAGCCGCAGCGAAATCCCGCAGCTTTGGGTCACCGTCCGCAGGGTCGGCATGGTCGCCACCTTAAAGTGCGGTTCCAGCAGCCGTTCGGTTTGGATGGCGGAATGGGTATTCTCAAAAGAAATCATCAGATAAGCGTCATTCATTTTGTTTCACCTCTTCTTTATTGTACCCCCCGCCCGCCGGTAAATCAAGACATAGAAAAGGCCGCCCCGGCAGGGAACCGGGACGGCATGTGATCCAAAAGCCGTTTTATCAGGCAGCGGTGGTTGCCAGCAGAACATAGCTGAGGATAAACAGAACAGAAAGGATGTACATCAGTACGGGAACTTCCTTCGCCTTGCCGCGGGCCAGCTTGATGAGGGTGTAGGAGATGATGCCGAAACCGATACCATCCGCAATGGAGTAGGCAAAGGGCATCATGGCAATGGTCAGGAAGCAGGGAATGGCGGTCTCCATATCGGACCAGTCAATCTTCAGTACACCCTTCATCATGAAGACGCCCACGATGATGAGAGCCGGAGCGGTGGCTGCGGAGGGAACAATGCCCGCCACAGGAGCCAGGATCACGGCCAGCAGGAACAGGATACCGGTGGTGAAGGAGGTCAGGCCGGTGCGGCCGCCGTCCTCAATACCGGTGGAAGACTCAACGAAGGTGGTAACGGTGGAAGTGCCCAGCAGAGCGCCGCAGCAGGTAGCCACAGCATCGGCAATCAGGGCGCGGTCGCCGCCGGGGAAGTTGCCGTTCTCATCCAGCATACCGGCATTGCCCGCGGTGCCCAGCAGGGTACCAACGGTATCAAAGCAGTCGCAGATGGCGAAGGTGATAATCGCAGTCAGGAAAGGAATCACGCCGCCGGCAGAAAGAGCGCCGGAGAAATCCAACTTAAAGGCAACCTCGCCAAAAGCCTGGCCGATGTGCGCTACCGTAAAGCTCTCGGGAATGGTGGTCTGACCCATGAAAATGCCAATGATGGTGGTGGCAATAATGCCGATGAAGATTGCGCCCTTTACACGGTAAGCCACCAGAATGGCGGTAATAGCCAGACCGATGAGAGCCAGCAGGGCAGCACCCTTGGTGATGGAACCCATATCGGTGTAGGCGCCGGCTACGCCGGTACCAAAGGCGGTAACAATATTGACATTGAACATACCGATAAGGGCAATGAAGAAGCCGATACCGGCGGAAATAGCCGCTTTCAGGGAAGCGGGAATGGCCTCAATGATCTTCTTGCGCAGGGGGCTGACCGTCACAATGAGGAACAGCAGACCGGAAATGAATACGATTGCCAGAGCCTGCTCCCAGGTGTAGCCCATGCCGAAGCATACGGTAAAGGTGAAGAAGGTGTTGAGGCCCATGCCGGGAGCCTGGCAGAACGGTACATTGGCCAGGAACGCCGTGAGCAGACAGCCAATGGCAGCGGAAACGCAGGTAGCTACCATGACGCCGGTCTGGTTCATGCCGGTCATAGAAAGATAGTTGGAGTTAACAAAGATGATGTACGCCATCGCAAAGAAGGTGGTAATGCCCGCACGGATCTCGGTTTTCACATCGGTACCATGCGCTTTCAGCTTAAACAGCTTTTCCATAGTGATCTCCTTTTTACAGCTTATTCTACAAACAAAAACAGACAGGGCCCCATTTGCATGAGTGTCCCTGCCTGCCTTTTATAAAAAACGCAAAGTCAATCCCTTCCGCCGGTAAGGCAGAACGGATTGGAACACCCATAGTGCCGGCCTTTCCGGAGCCGGCGTAGAGACGCCCGAACCATATCATCGAGCATATATGAGCTTGGTCATATTTTGTTTACATTTGTTAGTTTAGCACGTGTTTCTGTCGCCCGCAAGGGGTTCTTGGCGGATTTTTAATTTTCGTAGCCTTGCCACATCTTTCACAAACATTCCCCGGCGCATTGGTGCATATTGACAAAGAATAATTTTCCCCAAAAAAGAAAACCGCCCGGGAATGGCGGAGCGGATAAGTGATAATTCAAAAACCATTGTCCATTCGTCTTCAAGCGGGAAAAAAGGAATCACGGTCACATTGGGTAAAAGCCCGGTGTGGCCGTTTTTCTGTTTCTGCATCAAACAAGGCCGTACCGGTGGAGTGACCCATCGATACGGCCCGTTTTTTATATCCGGGAACAGGGCTTACTTATCGGTGGCCCGGAACAGCGACACCACCGCTGTGGTCATGTCGAAGTACATCACACGGTTTTCGGCATCGAATTCGCCTGTGACCTTGTATCGTTTCTTCGGATCGTAGTCAGGGACCATCTTCACAACCACCTCCTTCAGATTCTTGTTGCCGCAGCTGAGCGTGGTGGTCTGCTCCGCACGAGGCTTGGAGAAACTGGTGGCCCGTGCCTCGTTACTCTTGCAGACCTTGATGGCAAAAACGTGCTGGGCCGGATCAAAACCGTACTGCACGTTCTGTGGATAGTTCAAATCCTCCAGCACACGCTTGCTGAAGGTGATGCCGTTCTGATTGATGTAGATATCAGGATCGGCATTAGTGTTGATGTCGATAACCTCAAGGTTAATCTTGGAAAAATCAATAGCCATAATCTTGGCTCCTTTCTGCTTGATTCGGGTCAAGCTCCGTGTTTTCAATGATTTTGATGACCGTATCACGTTCTTCCTTGGTCCAATCCATATCCAGCAGCATGAAACCACGCAGTACACCGGATTTCACCTTCGCCACCACGAATTTCTTTTTCATGGCGGCCAGCGGCTTGCCATGTCTACCGAAATTCCCGGAGGAAAGCAGCTCTTGGGCCTTTTGCCACGTTTCCCGGTCAATGATGGCCGTGTGGTTATTTTCCCAGTAATACTGCGGCAGGACGTCCCGGTTCTTAACGGATTTATGCGTCAGATAGTCTTTGGAATAGGTCTTCTGGTACAGCACGTCACCGCAATACTTCTCGTTGGAGAGGATACTGCGGATTGTGGCTTGCCTCCATCGTTCCATACCCTTGGGAGAGCGGATGCCTTGTTCTGTGAGGGAATCTGCAATTTCCTGCGGAGACGCACCTTCCAGAAAGCTCTCGAAGATGTATTCCACAATACGGGCCTCAGCTGGCTCCACCTTGATCCTGCCGGAATAATCCCGGTAGTATCCGATGGTGTTCCGGACTGAGAATTTGTACAGCCCCTCCTGCATACGGTAGCGTATGCCTTCTTTGATTGCGATGCTCTTTTGCTGGCTTTCAAGCTCTGCCAGAGCCGAAAGAATCGATATCACCAGCTTGTTTTTGCCGTCACTGGTATTGATCCCTTCGGACTCAAAATTGACAGCCACCGGAGGCGTCAGATCGCTTAGCTTGCGCAGAGCCGTGAGGATATCCACGATGTTCCGACCGAAACGGCTGATGCTCTTGGTCAGAATCAGGTCGATTTTGCCCTTTTCAGCATCAGCCATCATTTCTTGGAATCCCTTTCGACCGGCCACAGAGGTACCGCTCACACCTTCGTCCGTATAGATTTTCACCAGCTCATAATTTGGATTGCTTTCTATAACGGATGTGAAGTGCTGGACCTGCATCTCAAAACTGCCGACCTGTGCTTCTTCAGCTGTGCTGACACGGCAGTATGCGGCAACACGCACCTTGGCGGCCTCCTGAAACGCATACTCCTTGCGCTCCGGCATGATTACACGGCCCTTACGCTCACCACTGCGGTTTTTCGCAATGGTCTCCTGTATGTGTCTCTTTTCTTCCTCCCGGCGGCTGCTTTTTTCGCTCTTGTGTCTGGCACGCTCGATCTGCTCAGCATCCAGTTTCTTTGCCATTACGTTGCCTCCGTTTTCATGATAATCACGCTGACCATGACACATGAGCCTCCTTTCCGTTTATTTGCGTTCCTCATGATCTATCACCCCCTTTCCGGGAAATGGGCAAAAAAATAGCCACATTGAGGATTGGTATGTTTCCCCAATGTGGCTATTTGCATGATAGTTATAATTCTGCTGTCTTTTGCCCTATCAGGCGTTATTCGTCCAGCTTCAAGAATCCTTGTTCAAAGGCTCCGGGGAACTGGAACTTCTTATCTACACCGCCGAGGACAACGACAATAAGGCCTCCATCGATGCCCTTGACCTGACCGGGGCCGAATGCTTTGTGCGAAACGATGGTCCCGGCGTGGACCTTTGATGTGTCAATATGCACGGTAGGCTTTTTCACCACCGGCGCTACGGATGGTGTAGGCGGCACGTATGCCGGACGGTATGTCGGCGTGGATACCGGCTTAGAGGGCTGGACGAGCGGCTCACGCTTGACGTTGCCGTATTTCGCCGGTTTCTCAGCTACCATCGGCAGATCGTCCTCGTTCTCATCATCCAGATCGTAGCTGCTGATATTCGTGAAAACGGGCCGCTCCGGAAGATCATCATCACGGGGAGCGTCCGCCGTCATGGATGCCGCAAGCTGACCGGCCATAGCGTCATAATCCGCACGGCTGATAACGGTACTGTACAGACCGACATTTTCGCCGGTGTGCTTATCGATGCCGGTGTAGATCAGGCTGGCGTCTTCATACCGTTTGAATTTATAAACGGCATCGTTCATCAGGGCCTCGTTGAATACGTTCAGCGATACGAGCAGTTCGAAATCCTTCACGTCCAGACCGGTGACCTTTTTGAACAGATCCGGCTCCAATTGTGTAATGACATCCTGAAGGCTGTATTCGCGGTAATCGGTCAGGTACATGAAGACCGGCACACGGGTAGCGAATTTGATCAGCTTTTCCTGAATCATCTTTCGCTTGGACTTGTATTCCTTTTCGGCGTCCGTCAGCTCTTTCTTTTCCTTCGGCGTCAGCTTTTCGCCGTCACGCTTGGCCTTCTTGACGGCATTGGACTTGTTTATAATGGTTTCAATATCGGCGTTCAGGCTACGGAATCCTTCAATACGCATGAGAGCATCCATCGCCTCCTCGCTGGCAAGCAGACGGGCAAGCGTGTCGTTATCAACATTAACGAGCAATGCACTCTCCCAGCGTTTCGCAAGCAGCGTGGCGGATGTACCGGCCATAGCGATATCGAGGATTTCAGCCGCATTGACCTGACGCATGGCACTGCCGTCATACGCCAGCACGGGCAGGAAATTGATGAATTCTCCGACCTTCTTTTCCGGATTGCTCTCGGCCACGTTCAGGCGGCAGGAATAATCGGAAATCTGGCGGAGCGCACGGTCCAGCGCAAAGTCAAAGACATAGCACTCCTGCTTGACGATCTCACGCTCACCGTTATCCTTTGTGATCTCCCACGGGCTCTGCACACGGAAGGCCGCTTGGAAATAGGTCTCCGGTGAGGAGAGGTTACGGAGCATGAAGATACCGGTCCACGGTCTGATGGTGACGCCTGTGGTCAGCTTGCCGCAGGAGAGCGTGATGGTCTTTGTCTCCAGTGGATCGCCCATAGAACGGCGAACAGGCTCCAGAGCGGCCACACCGATACCGGCCTGTGTTCCGGCGCAGACGTTCACCTTGTAATCATGGTAGAAAGCGTTCTGCTTCTGCGCCAGCAGATTTGCCATAGCGTAGCAGGAGGCCACATTCGGCATAAACCACAGCGTGTGGGACAGCACGTTCAAAAGACGGGTGTCGGAATAGGGCATCGGCGGCTTCTGCGCTCCCAGCTTTAGCTCGTCCACAGAGGTCTCCAGATAGGAGCCACGGATCAGATCCAGCCATTTCTGCACATAATCCTCAAATTTAAAATGTGCGTCCTTGCCGGTGCCTTCAGCGGAGAAGAACACGTTCAGGTCAAACTCGTCAAACTCGCCCTGTTTGGCAATGCGCTGGATACTCTCCGGGATTTTGTATGTAAGCATGACCATTCTCGGCAGAGCGGCGTATGGATTGACGCCTTCGCCTTTCCATTCGGCCTTGGCCCTCTGCTCATCGGAATAGGTCCAGTTATAAATCTGCTCCTCGATAAACTCACCGGAATTCAGCGCACGGAACGGCGTGCCGGAGAGATAGAGGTAATAGGTCGTGGTGATCGGCAGCCACGTTTCATCGTAGGCGTTACCGGCATCGTATTTGGAAAGGTCCTCTTCGTAGGTATCCTCATCCTGCTCAAACAGCTTTTTTGCGCTGTCCTTCCATGCGCCGAAATGGTACTCATCAAAAATGACGAGGTCCCAGTTCGTGGTGTGGACCCACTCGTTATTGGCCTTGATGCCTCCGGTCTCCTTGTTCACACCGAGGAAATCCTGAAACGAGCCGAAGCAGACGATGGGCCGAGATTTATCCGCTTGTCTGTACTGCTGATCATTTGTCAGACCGCCGGGTACGGTAGGCCGTGTGATGAACTGCCAGCCCTCGAAATCAATGTGCGTCAGCAGATCTTCACGCCATGCGGTCTGCACCGCCGGTTTGAAGGTGAGAATCAGTACACGCTTCATGCCCATTTTCTTTGCCAGCTGATAGGCCGCAAAGGTCTTGCCGAAGCGCATCTTGGCGTTCCACAGGAATTTCGGCGTTCTGCCGCCGCCTTCCTCATAGGCCGATTTGAAATACTTCATGGTCATATCCACAGCGTATTCCTGCTCCGGACGCATGGCGAAGGTCTGTGTGCGCTCCTCAACATTTTCCGCACCGGTCTGAACGGCCACAACAGCGGCCTTCACGTCGTTCAGCGTGCATTTGAACCACTCATTGCGGTCCTCACCGGCGTTCAGCTGCTGTTTGCCCTTTGCTTTCAGAACGGCGTGGACGTCATGGTCAGTGAAGCAGCCGCCGTCATTTTTCATGGCGGACCACTGGCCGAGAATGCGGTACGGCACGGCGGCGGTATGGACCTGT
Organism: Oscillospiraceae bacterium; assembly: GCA_003453215.1. Taxonomy (GTDB): domain Bacteria; phylum Bacillota; class Clostridia; order Oscillospirales; family Ruminococcaceae; genus Angelakisella. The sequence continues at coordinate 11,816 of DMMB01000053.1, forward strand.
TCTTTTACACGGGCCTCAACGTCACGCTCCGTATAGCCGACCTTGATATAGCCCTGATGGGAGGCTACGCCTACGAATTCATAAGCGTATATCGTAGGGTGCGATTCCGGCCGTTGAGGGAAGAATTCCATTTCTGCCATTACTATTATTCCTCCTCTCCAGCATCATCCAGCGGTTTTATATTCTCTTCAATGAAAGAGATTTCCTCTGCTGAAAGACCATATTTTTCATATAAATCTTGATCGGTCCAAGGCCTACTGAAATCTTGCAACGGGCAGAAACCGTAAACTTTCGAAACAACATGATGGCTAACCTTCTTAAGGTGCATAAGCAGGTGGAACAAGTTCGTATTCATATACGAGATCACATTCTCCGCCTCTTCTTGTGAATCATATACTCCTACGCACAGGAAGGTTTCAGTACATGCGTCATTTGGTCCGCCCAAAAACGGACGTAGTCTTTCCTTTGTCCAGTCAAACCCATTATCAAGAACCTGTGAGACAAAAACTTTATACTTTCCGATGTATTGCTGACCAGAAGGAAATGGGTATTTTTTAGGAACAAATCGCTGGACGGTTTTGTATTTATAAGTCCCAACGATGGATATTCCTCCAGCGATTGGCGTTTCGCTCACTTGCGGCAAGCCGTACTTGCGGGGATCTGCAAAGAAATCACTTGGCAAGCCAAAAGGCTTTCTCGCTGATACGATGGTTGAAAAACTATCCTCATTCAGGGTTTGGACCTTTCGTAGGATCGGTATAGCTTCGTTAATTCTAATAAAAGTATCTGCTCCTTTTTCGAGTAAAGGTCTTTCCATGTGGGAAGTAATTGAATCACCTTTATGCGAATATACGTCACACTCTCCGTGTCTGTCCCTCTCCCACAGAAAATAGCAAACACCGCCAGCAATTCTTGTTCCCGGAAAACAGTCCGCACCGATAGGATAGTCATGTAGGACTCTCAAGCGGTCATCTTCCAGCATTTCTCGCCGGAAATCATCCAGACCTTTACCGCCAGCAAACCAACGAGAAGGAATAATCATGCAAAGATATCTGGGATTTAGTTTTTTTGCTCGCATCACAAATTTCTGGTAAATCGGTGATGCACTTGCAAAAGCACCAGCATCTCCGAGCTGATAAGGTGGATTGCCTATAATTACATCGAATTTCATATTGAATATGCCCTCCGGTTTCGTGGTATGAATCATTTCGTAAGCGTGCGTTTCCAGATCGTCGGCACGGTCGTATTCCTTTTGCGAGGCCCCACAGAATACGCACTTGCCGTTCTGCCAACGGTGCTTGATATTCTTGAAACGCACATTACCGTCAATGTTGTCGAAATGGACCACGGAGTATTTGCCATTCGCAAATTTGGAGCAATACAGGCTTCGCCGGGAAAGATGCGAGGTCAACTCGGTGATGGCGATGCCGTAAAGCTGATGCTTGAAAATATGATCCGTGCGCTCCTGCAGATCCGGGTACAGCGGCTCGAGGCCCTTGAGGAGCCTTTTCGCAATTTCCCGTAAAAACACTCCGCTCTTACACGCAGGGTCAAGAAAAGTAGTATTGGGATCGCTGAATAACTCCTGCGGCAACAGGTCCAGCATGGCGTTAGCCACTTCCGGCGGCGTGAACACCTCATCGTTTGACAGATTTGCAATGCAGGACAGCACGTCCGGATTGTACATCGTGTTATAGAGATTATTGGCCATGATCTTGGACCCTCCTGTAATCCGTGACGTAGGATGTGAGGAATTCACCCTCGTCACTCGGTTTTTCTTCCAGCATGGAGAGAAGACTCATCTGTCCGTCTGCGTCCATGTCTTTTTTCTCCTTTTTCTTTGCCGCCTTGGGCTCGTATTCACCGGCCAGCAGTTTATCAAAGCGGTAGTCCTTGCGCTGCATTTTCGTTCCCATCACGAAGGACCACTCTGAAAACACAATGGGCTCGTCTGTATCGTTGCCGTTCTCGTCAACCACCTTCAGGCTGAGCGCATTGCCGCAGACGATGTTCCGGCTGAGAATGAAGCGCACGGCATCCCGGCAATCCTCGCTGACTTCCTTTTTGCAGATGTTCTCATATTCCGCATTCCAGATATCATACAGCCGCTGGCGGCAGGCGATTACATTATCGATCAGCAGATCCACGCCATAAATGCTTGCCACGGCGATGACCGACTGTTTCTCAAATTCGAGAGGCAGCGGTTTTTTCTTTCTCGGAGGTATGGCCCGTTTCTTTGCGGCTTCCAGCTTACGGCGCAGAATCTCGGCTACGAAATTGCCGTCACCGCACGCCGGCTCCAAAAACCGGCTGTCAACACGCTCCGTCTCCTGTTTTACCAAATCCAGCATGGCGTTGACCTCACGCTCGGCTGTGAATACCTCACCATGCTCGGCCACACGCTCTCTGGATTTTACCTGTTTCGTCATAAAATCCCTCCGAACGTCATTGTTCCTTTTCAGGATTGTCGGGAATGAAATCCACGATATCGTCCACCTTGCAGTTCAGCACCCGGCAAATCTTCTCCACGGATTCAAGGGAAACGTAGTAGTCCCGGCGCAGACGTGTGGATATGTTTGCGCTATATCCGGCCTCCTGCTGAAGCTGGGCCGGGGTCATATTCCTGTCAATCAGCATATGGAACAGCTTTTTATATGTAACAGCCATTTCGTGCCTCCTTGCACCTAACGGGTTAATCAAACACTACCCTTTATTATATCACGAAAATATGAAAATTTCTACTGCCTTCGGATAATTTCCGGAGGCTTTTTTCATTTTCTTTCGTTCAAAACGGCTCCTTTTGTCCAGTGGGTAGTGGGAAGAGAAAAAGTTTCCGATTCTTTTGGCCAAAACGGTGGTTTTTGTCAAGGGGGTACTGGAGAGAAAAAAGTTTCCGAACTTTTTGGCCAAACAGCCCATTTCCCTCCAGTGGGTACCGAGGAGAAAAAGTTTCCGAAAAAGCGGACCACTTCACCGGTTTTTGTCCAGTGAGTATTGAAGGAAGAATTTTTCAAAATCTTTCGTTCAAAACCGGCAAAACCCTCCAGTGGGTAGTGGAGAGAAGAAATTTTCGGAAACCGTCAGTTTTGGCCCTCCGCCGAGGCTACCAGATGAGAGAACGAAAATTTTCTTTGAAAACTTAGACCAAAACGATCTCTCGTGACCGGTGAGAAGTGAAGGAAAGATTTTTCTCCGAAAAAGTGGACCACTTGGATGGTTTTCCTCCAGTGGGTATTGAGGACGGGACAAAGCCCTACGGAAAGGATGATCAGAAATATGTATGAAAAGCTGCCACAGGAATTAAAAGAACGAGGAGCCTTCTGCCTCTGGAAATATGAGGAGCGTGACGGGAACAGGACCAAGGTTCCGTATCAGACGAACGGCCTCTGTGCGGATTCCTCGAACAAGGCCACCTTCACGGATTACGCAATCGCCGTCAGGCACAGGGCCGCATATGACGGTATCGGCATCGGCGTCTTCGGTGACATCTGCGCCATCGACATCGACAGCTGTGTCGAGAACGGCGTGTTGTCGGATATGGCCGAGGACATCATCGCCCGGATGGATACCTATACGGAATACAGCCCGTCCGGGAACGGCGTACGGATTCTGTTCAAAGCCTCGCTCCCGGCCTATGACAAGGGCCGCTATTACATCAATAACCGCCAGATCAAGTTGGAGGTCTATGTGGCCGGGTACACGAGCCGTTTCGTCACTGTCACCGGCAACGCCATCAGCGGCACCGGCATTGAGGAACGGACGGACGCTCTGACCGAGGTGCTTGAGAAATATATGCGGAAAGCCGAAAAGCCGGTATCCCGTGTGACCGCTCCGGGCAGCTACCTCTCCGATGAATCCGTTCTCCAGAAGGCCTTTGCCTCCAAACAGGGCGAGAAGTTCAAAGCCCTGTGGAACGGCACCATCCCGGACGAAAAGAGCCACAGCGAGGCGGATGCGGCCCTGTGTGCGATGTTGGCGTTCTGGTGCGGCGGAGATACCGAGCAGATGGACCGTCTGTACCGGCAATCTGCTCTGATGCGGGATAAGTGGAACCGGGACGATTACCGCATAGCCACACTTACCAAGGCTGTGGAGATGTGTACGGAATTCTACAAACCCGTGGGCAGGTCCTCGGCAGCGGATGATTTCAGCGATCTCCAGCAGATCGTGGCCTCACTCCATCCGGCGGAGAATGACCGCTATCCGTGGAACGACATCGGCAACGGCAGATTGTTCGCTGACGTGTTCAAGGCCATCGCCCGTTTCGTCCCGGAGCGAAAGCAGTGGCACATCTATGACGGCACACGCTGGGTCTCCGACACCGGCTCTCTGAAGGCGATGGAGCTGTGTAAGGCTCTGGCCGATGCGCTCATGAGGTATGCGCTGGATATCCACGATGAGCATAAGCGCAAAAGCTACATCGATTTCTGCCGGAAATGGCAGAGCCGCCATATGCGAATCACGATCCTCTCCGATGCCCAGAGCGTATATCCGATCTCCATGCAGGAGTTCGACAGCGACCGTTTCCTGTTCAACTGCGCCAACGGTACGCTGGACCTCCGCACGATGGAGTTCCGGGGCCACAGTGCCGAGGACCGGCTTACGAAAATCACGCCTACGGAATATGACCCTCATGCGTGGAGCGACCGCTACAACCGCTTTATCAGCGAAATCATGAGCGGCGATACGGAAAAGGCCAAGTTCCTGCAAAAGGCCCTCGGCTACTCCGTCAGCGGCGATACCCGTTTCGAGTGTATGTTCTTCCTCTACGGCGAGACTACCCGTAACGGCAAAGGGACGCTGATGGAAAGCATCCTTCGGGTCATGGGCGATTACGGCAGAGCCGTCAGGCCGGAGACGATTGCGCTCAAGCACAGCGTGAACAGCCAGAATCCCAGCGAGGACATCGCCCGTCTTGCCGGTATCCGCCTTGCCAATATCTCGGAGCCGAGCCGTGGCCTTCTGCTGAATGCCGCTCAGGTCAAGAGCATGACCGGCAACGATACGCTCAACGCCCGTTTCCTGCATGAGAACAGCTTCGATTTCCAGCCTCAGTTCAAATTGTACGTCAACACCAATTATCTGCCGGTGGTCACCGACACCACGCTTTTCACCAGTGGCCGTGTACTGATCATCCCCTTCGACAAGCATTTTGAGGAATGGGAGCAGGACAAGGGCCTGAAAGCGGAGTTCGGAAAGCCGGAGGTGCAGAGCGCAATTCTGAACTGGATGCTGGAGGGATATCGGCTCCTGCAGGCCGAGAGCTTTACGCCTCCACAATCGGTCATTGACGCCACCAACGCTTACTACCACGAAAGCGACAAGATCGCTCAGTTTGCGGAGGACTGCCTCGTGGCCGATGCCGGGGCCGAGACCAAGACCTCCGAACTGTATGACGCTTACCGCACATGGTGCGCCGGGAACGGCTGCTATGTGGAAAACAACAAGAACTTCATTGCCGAGCTGCGGAAGTTCGATGCCGGGAAGGTCATACGCAAGCGTCCCAGATCCGGTGGAGAGAAAACCACAGTGCTCATGGGCTATGCGCTCCGTGAGGCCGTGGAATTCTTGAAATAAGACTCTGGGGCACGTGGGGCAGCTAACTTTGTTTTTTTCTATAGAAAAACGTTCTTACGAAATAACCATAATTGCTTGCCCCATCTGCCCCAAATGAAAGGTGGTGGTCAAATGCGGTATATCCGTTCTCCCTGTGACCGGTAGGGCGGTCAAAAACTCTGTGGCCTTTCAAGCCGGACAGCGGCGTGGGGTCTCGTGCGTAAAAACGCGAAATCAAAGGGGTAATTAACCACGGAATTTTTTCAAAAACAAGGAGGAAACGACTATGTTTCACAAGCTGATTTATCAGAAAAAAGCGGCTTTCACAGATGCCGATGCGAGAGCGTTCTCCACCAAGGACTACACCTGCGTAAAGCTGCTTCTCACCAAACGGGGACGCCCTGTGGCTATCCTCGAAAGCAACGATACGAAGAACTGGCACTGGAGGGTCCAGTACGGTTTTTCCACTCTGGTCTTCAAATCCTATGCCGAAGCCATGCAGTTCTGTCGTGAGCGTTTCTTTGACCTGAACGGCACACCGCTGAATTGGGGCCGGATATGAGGATCACGGACGAAAACAGTCTGCCGGAGACAAGATATTTCCCGATCATCGCCATTGACGATTCCGATCATCAGAAGGTAGCCCTGTTCCCGGCGATGACGGCGGATCAGTTCAAAAGCTCCGGTAAGCCCTACCTTGAGGAAATCATGCCTCACATCTACCATCTGCACGGCCACACGAAATCGGACGAAATTGCCTGTCCGTGCTGTGGCAAACAGATGGAACACTACTACACACCCGATAATGCGGCCATGTATCTTTGCCGCTACTGTCTGTAAGGAGGACAAAATCATGAATCATCATATCAACAACAAGTACGTAGCTACCGGTATCAGCAGCTACAACGACAGCTTCTGGAAGGCCATGCGTGGCAGCGACAAAGCCTACGGTGACCTCATTGACGGCAAGCACACCCTCACCAACACCTATCTTCTCCCGGAGAGCACTGCCACTAAGTATTCTGCGGCCCTGAAGGAATATGACCTCTTCCGCAGGATCGGCACCGTTCTGAACGCCACCAAGAGCGACAGCAAGATCTGGCTTTCCGACACCGACGATTTCCCAGCGTGGGTATCGGAACACGGCACCATTCCCTCCACCGCAGAGAGTTTTCCCAAGAAGGATGTGGCCGCTCACAAGCTGGCTATCATCACCGCCATCGAGACCGATTTCATCAGCGACCTCGGTTTCGATCTGGAAAGATATCTCGTGGTCCAGTTCGCCAAGCGTTTCGGCAAGGCTGAGGAGGCCGCCTTCATCAACGGCACCGGCCTCAATATGCCGAAGGGTATTCTGAGCGATGCCGAAGGTGCCGAGATCGGCGTGGAGGTATTTAGAGACATCAGCTTTGACGATGTGCTGGCACTGTACTTCTCCGTCTTCAAGCCCTACCGTGCAAACGGCGCATGGCTCATGAATGACGAGACGGCTCTTAAGCTGAAAACGCTCAAGGACCAGAACGGCCAGTATCTCTGGAATCAGAACAGCGATACCATCCTCGGTAAGCCTGTCTACATCTCCGAGTATATGCCTTCGGACGGCAAGCCCATCGCCTTCGGTGATTTTTCCTACTACACCATCGTTGACCGTATGCCGCTCACTGTGCGCACCCTCTTCGAGAAGTTCGCACTTGAGCAGAAGATCGGCTATGTCGGTGTCGAGCATCTGGATGGATTCCTGCTCCGTCCGGAGGCCGTAAAGGTCATGAAGGTGACGTCCTGATGGATAGCGCAATCACCACCTACAACGGCAAGCCATGCCGCAGTACCGAAATGACCATCGGCAACACGCTTTTTACGGTCATATCGGTGCAAGGCGATGCGGCAAAAGAAACGGCCTACGATAAGGTCAAAAAGCTGATAATGGACAGCGTGGAAACGGCGCAGAAAAGTTATCAGCCTGTACACAACAATATCGCCTGAATGACTTGATAATCCCGCGATAGAGAGCGAATATGTACTACCGCTTGAAGACGGTCGGAAAGGAGGATTTTTATGAATATGACAACTTCATATAGACCGTCTTCTTCTATCGCAGGAGACAAGATTACGGCCCTGTACTGCAGGCTGTCCCAAGAGGATGACCTTCGTGGGGAGAGCAACTCCATTGTGAATCAAAAGGCCATTCTCAAAAAGTACGCTGATGACCAGAATTTCCCGAATACGATGTATTTCGTGGACGATGGCTACAGTGGGACCAATTTCAACAGGCCGGATTGGCAGAGGCTCATCGGCATGATCAACGAGGACAAAATCGGCAT
>DMMB01000053.1:19955-32385 GCA_003453215.1 Oscillospiraceae bacterium
ATCATCGTCAAGGATATGAGCCGCCTCGGAAGGGACTACCTTCAGGTCGGTATGTACACGGAGATGCTTTTCCCGGCCCACGACATCCGCTTCATCGCCATCAACAACGGAGTGGACAGTATCAACGGCACGGAAAACGACATGACGCCCTTCATCAACATTTTCAACGAGTTCTACGCCAAAGACACCAGCCGGAAAATAAAGGCTGTGTTCAAGGCGAAGGGCAATTCCGGCAAGCCGCTCTGCACCAATCCACCTTACGGCTATCTAAAGGACCCGGCGGATAAAAACCACTGGATCGTGGACGAAGAGGCTGCAGAGGTGGTAAGGGAGATATTCCGGCTGTGCATCGCCGGTTATGGTCCCTCACAAATCGCATCTATTTTGGAGAAGCGGCAGATTGAGATCCCGATCTATCATGCAAAGCGGCTCGGTATCACGCTCCCGGCCCGGTCTGACGGTCACAGCCCTTACGGATGGGATGACACCACGATCACCCGGATTTTCACGAGACAGGAATATCTCGGCCATACGGTCAATTTCAAAACTCGCACGAAATCATTCCGGGACAAGAAAAAACTGACGAACGATCCCTCCGAGTGGGTAATCTTCGAGAATACGCATGAGGCCATCATCGATCAGGAGAGCTTCGATATCGTCCAGCGCATCCGTGAAGGCAGACGGCGTGTTACTCCGATGGGCGAGATGCCGATTCTGTCCGGTATGCTGTTCTGCGCCGATTGCGGCTCAAAGCTGTATCAGGTCCGTCACCGGGGCTGGACGCACGAGCAGGAGATTTTCATCTGCGCCAAGTACCGCAAGCACAAAGGGATGTGTACTCCGCACCAGATTCACAATGTTCAGGTGGAGGAAATTCTGCTCCGGGAACTGAGGCTCATCACTGCTTACGCCCGTGAGCATGAGGAAGATTTTATTCAGCTGGTCACACGGCACAACGAAAAAGAACTGACCCGGCAGCTCCGTGACAGCACCCGTGAGCTTGCACATGCAGAGGAGCGCATCGGCAAGCTGGATGGCATCATTCAGCGTCTCTACGAGGATAATGTGGAGGGCAAGATCAGCGATGAGCGTTTTGCCAAGCTGTCCGCCTCCTATGAGACCGAGCAGGATCAGCTGGAAAGCCGTAAAGCCGAGCTTACCGAGTTCATTGCTGCCTCAAAGGAACAGCGGCTGAATGTAGACTCCTTCCTCGGTATGGTGCGCAAGTACACGGACATCACGGAACTGACCGCTGAGATCATCCGGTCCTTCGTGGAGAAGATAGAGGTCCTCAAGCCAGAGAAGGTCCCCGGCACACGCACGAAAAAGCAAACAATAGTCATCTACTGGAATTTCATCGGGGCCGTTGAAATCCCCGTTGAAGCGCAAGAAAAGACGGCATAGCCTACATTGCTGTAAACTATGCCGTCTCCTTTTTAGAGATTTACACTATCCCTAAGCCGCACGGGCGAAGCGGGCAGCTTTCTGCTTTTTTCATTATTTCCACCGCTCAGCTTAGGAATGCTACATACAGCATCAGCACTGCGCTCAGCGCCATCATGGCAATCATTCCGCCATTGCCCAGGAACAGCCCGCGCTTTTCCTCCGCCGGGATGGGACTTGTCCCCTCCCGCAGGTGGATTTTTTTGCGGTGCCGCCACAGAATAATGGTTCCGACCACCACGATTGCCAAAATCGCATAGCCGTACAGCGCCGTCAAAACCATGCTGCCCTCCACCGCCTGCGCCACCGTCATTCCCAGCAAATTCACCAGGAAATGCAGCGCAATGGTATAGCGGATTCCACCGGTGCGCAGCGCCACATAGGCAAAAATGGCCCCCACTGCAAAGGCATAGAAAAACTGTCCAAAGTTGCCATGGAACAGCCCGAACAAAAAGGCCGAGCCGAAAATCGCCACCGGTTCGCCCCAGGGTGACAGCCGCAGCAGCAGCAGTTTGCGGAATACCCATTCCTCCAGAAAGGGCGCCAACAGCACGCCAAACAGGAAAATAATCCACGGGTTGCTGCTGGCCACCATATCCTGCAGCGGCTCGCCCGCCTGCTCTCCCCGCAGTGCGCTGATCGCCGCATTGACGCCCAGCCCCAGCAGATTGGTAAGATACACCACCGCATAGCTTACCAGCACCAGCGCTCCAAATTGCTTTGCCGTTACCCGGCGGCGCGGCGCAGCCGGCGGCATCGGTACCGGCCGCAGAATCAGCAGCAACAGCGGCAGCCCCAGGCCATAGGTGGCCACATCAGTAATCACCCACTGGAACCAATCGCTCTGCATAAAAGCGATCATAAAGCGGCTGCCCCGCATGGCCAGGAACTGGCACAGCAGCATCAGCAGCAGCGCGCCGCCCTGCGCCAGCGCCATCATGGCAAAGCAGGCCCAGCCGATGCGGGAAAACTCCCCCCGGGCCCGAAGGCGGTAATCGGGGTGCGCTTCGTCCCCCTGCGGTTGGCACGGGATATATTCGGTCATGGCAGCTCCTTTCCCGATCGAATGGATCATGTCGGCAAGATAATAGCTGATTATAGCCCAATTTCCGCTCCCTTGTCAAATGGCTTTTTCCCCGCCCATTCGGTCGGCCGTCATCTCATTTAAACAAAAAGAATTTCCCGGTGATGGCCCGGCCAAAGAAAACCGCCACCGCCAGCAGCGCCCATATTGCTGTGCTGCGTTTGATCCTCTTCCGGCGTTTTTCCATCTTTTCCGGTTCCATTTCGCCTATCGGCTCTTCCATCACCACATAGCGCATAAAGTCCACCCCGATCGAGGAAAGAAACGCCAGCAGCTCCGCTGCGCACATAATGACATAGGTGATGCTGTCTGCTTCTTTGTAATTCATTTCATTAACGGTCAAAATCAGCGCCCAGGCAAAATAGGCTGCTATACTTAAAAAACTCCACCATTCTTTTTTCTCTATTTTATCGTTCATGCGTACACCTCAGTTTGTTGGGTAGCCAGAAATGATTTGCTACGATTCGCTGTCGTTCTCTCTTTTTTCGTCATGCATTTTCTCCTTTCGTTTTCTCCGTATTTCCATTGGCTTTCTCTTGCAGGGTGTCCCCGCCTTTCGACTATCAGAACAGCCGCCACAGAAGCATCTCGCCTGTCACGAGCTGCGCAATAAAAATCGCCGTGACCAAAACCGTCAGCACAATCTCCGTTACGGCAACGATCTTCCGGCTCCGCCGGTTGATCTCCGGTCCGTAGTCCGGTTCCTCCACCGGCAGCAGCTCCCCCGCCCATACAAAGAGCATAAGAATCAACCACCACATCAGCTCCAAAGCAAAGTCGACCTCTTTCAATACACCAATCCGGTCAAGATGATGGGCCAGCCATGCGATCAGCGTAGCAATAAAAGACAACGAATAGTACAGGATATCGCTGCCGTATTTTCTCAGCTTTTCTCTCATTTTTCGTCTCCTTTCTGTTCTCCTCTCTTCCCCTCAGCATACCATATCCCCACAAATATTTCCATCGGCGTTTTCCCTCAAGAACAACGCCCGCCTTTAGCGCAAACGACAGTATCCGGCAGGAATTTACACAAAAGAAAAAGCCCCCTTTTGGGCGCTTTCTCTCCTATGCTGTTATTTCCGGTTCCTTATCAGCTTTACCACCGCCAGCACCGCGGCATACAGCACGCCGCCCACTGCCCAGATAATCCAGCTGTATCGGGGCTGGCCGTTGCCGTTGGGGCCAAAGGTATAGATCATAAAAATTGCTGTCACCACCAGCCAGTAAATCACACTCACCAGCCCGGTTATATTCTTCTGGGATTTTTTCCGGCGGGTGTAGTCGCCCTCTTCCAGCAGCTTTTCCATCGAAGACTGCACCGTTCCCGCATACACAAAGAAGTACACACCAACGCCGACCATCGCCAGCAGCACACATACCGCCATGGCCGCCAGGATATCCACTTCCTGAAAAGCCATCGCTGCAAAAAGCGGCAGCACCGAAAGGATGCACAGCACCGTACCGATGGTATTCATCCGGTCATAGGCCGGCTTAAAGGCCTTCTGCCGTTCCTTCACCATCCCGGTCACACCATATTCTGTCTCAAAAGGCTCCTTCTCCAAAAATTCATATTCCTTTGCCCGGTTCCCGCAGCCCAGGAACAGTACCACCGCAATGGCCACCAGAATCAGCAGCACACACAGCCCTATGCCGGCGGCTGCCTCCTCCCGGATGGGGAAGATCGAAACCGAAAGTTCGCTCAGCGCCGCCAGCCCAATGAGCACAATGGGGGAAAATACGCACAGCATCGTGGCCAGCGCCATCTTGGGGGCTGCGGCGCTCCGCAGCGCCAGATAGTCGGAAGCCTCGCCCATCGTCACCCGGCGCAGCGGCGGCTGGAGTTCCTCTTCGTTGGCCGTCGGTTCGGCTATCTCTATTTCCTCTTTCAGCAGATAGTCGGTTGTCACTCCAAAGAGGCGGCTCATCTGCACCACCTTATCCATATCGGGGATGGACTGCGCCCCCTCCCACTTGGAAACCGACTGCCGCGTCACCGCCAGCTTTTCCGCCAGTTCCTCCTGTGACCAGCCCGCCTTTTTTCTCAAATCAATAATCTTATCCGCCAGTATCATCGTTCTTATTTCCTCCTTTGTTTCCGGGCGGTTTTATCTCTGCCCTGTGCCGTTATGCTACCATTTCGCCCGGTTGCGCTCCACCAATTCCACCATCAAATCTGTCAACCACCGGTTGCGAAGCGTTCCGCTTTTTCGTACCACCCGTACCTTGTGCCGTATTTTCGTCTCTTTCCTGCTTTTTCATGCCATAAAAACGCAACCCCTGTCTCGGCGAATTCCTGCAAACCGTCTTTTCGCACCACTCGTACTTCGTGCCGTTTTTTCCCCTCTCTCCTGCTTTTTCATGCCATAAAAATCGCAGTCCCTGTCTCGGTGAATTCCTGCTCGCCGCAAGTTCCGCCCGCAGGGCAGCCCGCCCTCCGGCGGGCTGAAAGCGGCTGCGCCGCTCCCTGCTCCGGCTGCGCCGGAGCGCCCTGCGGGCGCCCCTCCCTCTCCGGCTTTGCTTCTTTTTTATTCTACCATATTTCTCCCCCAAAGAAAAATCATCCATTCAAAAAGGCGCAGAACCTTCCCCTTGAGAAAAAAGTCCTGCGCCTTTGCGTCATTTCGTTTTTTGTTTATTTGTTCAGTGCCTGATAGGCCGCTACGGCACACGCTACCGTCGCACCCACCATGGGGTTGTTGCCCATACCGATGAGTCCCATCATCTCCACGTGCGCGGGGACAGAGGAAGAACCGGCAAACTGAGCGTCGCCATGCATCCGGCCCATGGTATCGGTCAGGCCATAGGAGGCCGGGCCGGCCGCCATGTTATCGGGGTGCAGGGTACGGCCGGTGCCGCCGCCGCTGGCCACCGAGAAATACTTCACACCGTTCTCATAGCACCACTTCTTGTAGGTGCCGGCTACAGGGTGCTGGAAGCGGGTAGGGTTGGTGGAATTGCCGGTGATGGAAACATCCACCTTTTCCAGCTTCATAATGGCTACGCCCTCCAATACATCGTTGCAGCCGTAGCACTTAATCTTGGCGCGTTCGCCCTCGCCAAAGGCCACCTCGCGCACCACCTTCACTTCGCCGGTAGCAAAGTCAAAGTCGGTCTCCACATAGGTAAAGCCGTTGATGCGGCTGATGATATAGGCCGCGTCTTTGCCCAGACCATTCAGGATGACCCGCAGCGGTTCCTTGCGGGCCTTGTTGGCGTTGCGGGCAATGCCGATGGCGCCCTCCGCCGCCGCAAAGGATTCATGCCCCGCCAGGAAGCAGAAGCACTTGGTTTCATCGCGCAGCAGCATGGCGCCCAGGTTGCCATGTCCCAGGCCCACCTGGCGCTGTTCCGCCACGGAACCGGGCACGCAGAATGCCTGCAGGCCCACACCGATCATCTCGCTGGCCTCTGCCGCGCTCTTTACCCCCTTTTTCAGGGCCAGTGCGGTGCCCAGGGTATAGGCCCATACGGCATTATCAAAGGCAATGGGCTGTACGCCCTTTACAATCTCTTCTACATTGATGCCATGCGCCATCGTGAGGTCACGGGCATCTTCCAGGGTATTCATCCCGTATTCCTGCAGGCAGGCATTAATACGGGGCATACGTCTTTCCTGTCCTTCAAATTTCGCCATTGTCGTGTCCTCCTTCTCTTATTCTTCTCTGGGGTCAATGTAACGGGGCGCATCGGCAAAGCGGCCGTATGTACCGGTGTTCTTCTTCAGGGCTTCCTCGGCATTGATACCGTGGCGGATATCCTCCATCATCTTGCCCAGGCGCACAAACTGGTAGCCAATGGCCTCGCCATTGTTATCCAGCGCCACTTTGGTAATGTAGCCCTCGGCCAGTTCCAGGTAGCGCACGCCCTTGGCACCGGTGGAAAAGATGGTGCCGGTCTGGCTGCGCAGGCCCTTGCCCAGGTCCTCCAGGGAAGCGCCGATGGGCAGGCCGTCTTCGCTGAAGGCGGTCTGAGTGCGGCCGTAGGCCAGCTGCTTAAAGATCTCGCGCATCGCCACATTGATGGCGTCGCAGACGAGGTCGGTATTCAGGGCCTCCAGCAGGGTCTTGCCGGGCAGGATCTCGCCGGCCATGGCAGCGGAATGGGTCATGCCGCTGCAGCCGATGGTCTCTACCAGCGCTTCTTCAATAATACCATTTTTGACATTCAGGGTCAGCTTGCAGGCGCCCTGCTGTGGGGCACACCAGCCAATGCCGTGGGAAAGGCCGGAAATATCGCTGATCTGGTACGCCTTTACCCAGCGTCCCTCCTCCGGGATCGGCGCGGGGCCGTGGTGCGGGCCCTTGGTAACGGGGCACATGCATTCTACTTCGTGGGAATAGTTCATAGCACATTCTCCTTCCGAACAGACTTTGTTGCTAAAATAACATTGTGATTAAAATAACAATACCATCATTATTATAGTAACTCCCCACATCTTTTGCAAGGGGTTTGCTGCAATATTTTGTCGGAAAATCCGTTTTTCCTGCCCGCCGCGTAAAAATTTACAGTTTGGCCACAGCCTCTTCCCCTCTTTTATTTGACACCGCCCCCGGGGTGCAGTAAAATAGTATAGTTAAAGGGCGCTCTTCTTCCGCCGCCCGGTTCCCCGGGGCTTTGCCGGCTTTCGCTTCGCCCGCTTTTCCTGCCCATGGGGAGAAGTCGTACTATTTAATATAAAGGAGATATTCCATTATGGGACTCGTCGATAAACTGTTCGGTTCCTACAGCACCAAAGAACTCAAGCGCATCCGTCCCCAGGTCGATGCCGTTCTGGCGCTGGAGGATCACTACCGTCAGATGGATAACCAAACCCTGCAGGCCGAAACCGATCGCTTCAAGGCTCTGCTCGCCTCCGGCAAAACGCTGGAAGATATTCTGCCGGAAGCCTTTGCCGTCTGCCGGGAAGCCGCCGACCGTGTACTGGGGATGCGCCATTTCCCGGTTCAGATTATGGGCGGCATCATCCTGCATCAGGGCCGCATTGCAGAAATGAAGACCGGTGAGGGCAAAACCCTCGTCGCCACCCTGCCCGCCTACCTCAATGCCCTTTCCGGCAAAGGCGTGCACGTTGTCACCGTCAATGAATACCTGGCCCGCCGCGACAGCGAATGGATGGGCAATCTCTACCGTTGGCTGGGGCTTTCGGTAGGGCTGGCCGTCAGCGGCATGAGCCCCGATGAAAAGCGGGCCGCCTACGCCGCCGATATCACCTACGGCACCAACAATGAATTCGGCTTTGACTATCTGCGCGATAACATGGTGGTCTATAAGCGCAACTGCGTTCAGCGCGGTTGGAATTACGCCATCGTCGATGAGGTAGACTCCATTTTGATCGATGAAGCCCGTACTCCCCTCATCATCAGCGGCGCCGGCGAAAAATCCACCGATCTCTACGAAAAGGCCGATCGCTTTGCCGCTACCCTCACCCCCCTGCGTGTCAAAGAAATGGATACCCGCGACGACCAGGAGGATATCCAGGCCGATTATATCGTCGATGAAAAAGCCCGCACCGCCACCATCACCCCCCAGGGTGCCCGCAAGGCGGAACAGTATTTCGGCATCGAGAGCCTGAATGACCCCGAAAATCTCACCCTGGCCCATCACATCAATCAGGCCATTGCCGCCCGCGGCGTCATGCAGCGGGATATTGACTATGTGGTGAAAGATGGCGAAGTGATTATCGTGGATGAATTCACCGGCCGCCTGATGATCGGCCGCCGCTATTCCAACGGTCTGCACCAGGCCATCGAAGCCAAAGAGCACGTCACCGTTGCCCGCGAAAACCGCACTCTGGCCACCATCACCTTCCAGAACTACTTCCGGATGTACGATAAACTGGCCGGTATGACCGGTACCGCCATGACCGAAGAGCAGGAATTCCGGGATATTTACCGGCTGGATGTGGTGGAACTGCCCACCAATAAGCCCCTTGCCCGTCAGGATCTTCCCGATGCTGTCTACAAAACCCAAAAGGGCAAGTATGCCGCCATTCTGGATATCATCGAAGAATGCCACAGCCGCCAGCAGCCCATTTTGGTCGGCACCACCTCCATCGAAAAATCGGAGATGATCAGCAAGCTTCTCAAATCCCGCGGCATTCCCCACGAAGTCCTCAATGCCAAGTTCCACGAAAAAGAGGCCGAAATCGTCGCCCAGGCCGGTAAAGCCGGCGCCGTCACCATCTCCACCAATATGGCCGGCCGCGGTACCGATATTATGCTGGGCGGCAACGCCGAATACCTCGCCAAAGATGCGCTCCGCCGGGAGGGCATGGAGGAGGATCTCATCTACGAAGCCACCGCCTACGGCGAAACCCAGGATGAAACCATCCTCGCCGCCCGTCAGCGCTTCCAGCAGCTTCTCCAGAAGTACAAAGCGGAAATCGCCCCCGAAGCCGAACAGGTTCGTCAGGCCGGCGGCCTTTATATCCTCGGCACCGAGCGGCACGAAAGCCGCCGCATCGATAACCAGCTGCGCGGCCGCGCCGGCCGTCAGGGCGATCCCGGCACCACCAAGTTTGTCATCTCGCTGGAAGATGACCTCATGCGCCTCTTTGGCGGCGAGCGTTTGCAGGCCCTCATGAACAGCATGGGGGTGGATGACGATATGCCCATCGAAGCCAAGGTGCTCTCCAATTCCATTCAGTCGGCACAGGCCCGCATTGAGGGAATGCATTTTGAAATGCGTAAAAACGTTCTCAAGTACGATGACGTTATGAACCGTCAGCGGGAAATCATCTACTCCCAGCGCCGCCGTGTGCTGGATGGGGAATCGGTCTCCGACAGCATCCGCAAGATGATGGAAGAGTACATCACCACCAGCGTGCAGCAGTACCTGGTGGATGAAAAGAACCACGAGGAGTGGAATCTCGATGGTCTGCGGGATCGCTTTATGGGCTGGATCACCGATGAAAATGATCTGCGCTTCTCGCTGGAAGAACTCCGCGGCATGAGCCGGGATGACATCGCCCAAATCCTGCTGGAAAAAGCCGAAGCCCGTTACGAAGCCCAACGGGAACTCTTCGGAGAATCCTTTGAAGAAATCGAGCGCGTCATTCTGCTGCGCAATGTCGATACCCTGTGGATGGATCACATCGACGCCATGGAAGAACTCAAGCGCGGCATTGGTCTGCGCGGTTACGCCCAGCAGGATCCCGTGGTGGCCTACCGTCTGGAAGGCTTCGAGATGTTCGATCAGATGATTGAGGGCATCAAGGAAAATACCGTTAAAATGCTGCTCACCATCCGTCCCCGGCCCCAGGTGGAAATTAAACGGGAACAGACCATGAAGCCTATTGCCACCGGCGAAGATGGCACCGTCAAAAAAATCCCCATGAAAGCCGATAAAAAGAAGCCCGGCCGCAATGATCCCTGTCCCTGCGGCAGTGGCCTGAAGTACAAAAAGTGCTGCGGCAAATAATGAAGTATTTCCCCAGGACACTTCCTTTTGCGGAGGTGTCCTTTTCTTTTGACCTACAATGGCCGCACCGGGCACCGCCTCTCCCGTAGCCGGCCGCCCTTCCTCGCACCGGTGTTCCCTCCTTGTCCCCCTTATGGGACTTTGTCCATTGTATTTTTCCTCGCCCTATGGTAAAATGACTTTGTAAAATTGGTGTAAAAGGGGGGGGCTCTATGGCACGTTCCGCCAATCAAAAGCTCAAGTGTCTCTATCTTCTGCAATATCTGCTGGAAAATACCGATGAGGAACACCCCGCCACCATTCCGCAGATGATTGAATACCTCGCCCGGCACGATATTTCCGCCGAGCGGAAAAGTCTCTACAATGACATTGATGGTCTGCGCCAATGGGGCCTGGATGTAGAATACCGCAAAGCGCAGGATGGCGGCTACTATGTGGCCAGCCGGGAATTCCAGCTGCCGGAATTAAAGCTGCTGGTGGATGCCGTTCAAAGCAGCAAATTTCTCTCCCTGCGCAAAAGCAGCAATCTCATCGCCAAGCTGGAAAAGCTGGCCAGCCGCTACGAAGCCCAGGCCCTGCGCCGGCAGGTCTATGTCACCCACCGCGTAAAAAATATGAACGAAAGCGTCTACTACAATGTGGATGCCCTGCACAGCGCCATTGCTGCCGATAGCCGCATTACCTTCCGTTATTTCGATTGGGATCTTTCCGGCAAAAAGAAATATCGGCACGAGGGCAAACGCTATAAGGTCAGCCCCTGGGCGCTGCTGTGGGATGATGAAAATTACTATCTTGTCGGCTACGATGCCGAAACCAAAGAGCGCCGCCACTACCGGGTCGATAAAATGGAAGCCATTGCCCAAACCGGCGAAGAACGCCTGGGCAAAGAACTTTTTTCCGATTTTGATCCGGCAGAATATTCCCGCAAAGTCTTTGGGATGTACGGCGGCGAGCCCCAGCAGGTCACCCTGCAGTTTGCCGCTTCTCCCGCCAATCTGCCCAATATCGTCTTTGACCGTTTTGGCCGGGATCAACTGCTCATCCCCATCCCGGAAGGTGGCTTCACCGTCACGGTAGAGGTGGTGCCCAGCCCGCAGTTCTTTGCCTGGCTCACCGGCCTTGGCGCTTCGGTGCGCATTCTTGCGCCGCAGTCCGTTGCCCAGCAGTTCCAGGGGCACCTGCAGGCCGTCCTTTTGGCCTACCAGTAAATTTTTTGCCGGTTTGATACCGGCTGCCCCACCCCAGTCATTTCATTGATGCTAAGGAGAATTCCCCATGAAAAAGCTTCTGTTTATCATCAACCCCATGGCCGGCCGCCAGCAGGCCCAAAGCGACCTTTACAAGATGGTCAAAATTTTTGCCGACCACGATTACGAAGTCACCGTTTACCCCACTCGCGCCCGACAGGATTGTACCCGTAAAGTTCTTGAAGATGCCGGCCGCTTTGATTTGGTGGTGTGCTGCGGCGGCGATGGCACCCTCAATGAAATGGTCAGCGGCATGATGCAGCGGGAAGGCCGCCGCCCCATGGGCTATATCCCGCTTGGCTCCACCAATGATTTGGCCGTCAGCCTGCGGCTACCCACCCGAGTGGAGGAAGCCGCCCTGCAGGCCGTCACCGGTAATGAGTTCCATATGGATGTCGGCACCCTCAATGACCGTTACTTCAATTACATCGCCGCCTTTGGCGCCTTTACCGAGACCAGCTACGCCACCCCCCAGGAAATCAAAAACGCACTGGGTCATCTGGCCTATATTTTGGAGGGCGTTAAAAGCCTTGGCAAAATTCAGCCCATCCACGTCAAAATCACCGCCGATGGGGAGGCCTTCGAGGAGGATTATCTCTTCGGCGCCGTCACCAATACCATCTCGCTGGGCGGCGTCTTAAAGCTCGATCCCGAAAAAGTCCTGCTGGATGACGGTATGTACGAGCTGCTGTTGGTCAAAAATCCCCTCAACGCCATCGAAGCGCAGGCCATGCTCACCGCCCTGATGACCCAAAATTACGATGGCCCGCTGGTCAAAATGATCCGGGCTTCGGATATCACCTTTGATTCCAGCCACGAAATCAGCTGGACCATCGACGGCGAGTATGGCGGCACTTTTAGCCATACCCACATCCTCAATAACAAAAATGCCGTGACCCTCATCGTATAATTTTGGAATTCCTGCCGGAGCCTGGCATCGGGCGGCAGCCCACCCGGCCCACCGGGCCGGGTTCTGCCCCCGTAGGGGGCATACGGCGGCTCTGCCGCCGGGGCTGCCGCCCAGGATCCCCGCTCCCGGCCCCTGTTCAGGCAATCAGCAGCGCCAGGTCCTCCTCGGCCTCCCGCTCATTATCGGCCGAAAATACAAACCGGCCCTCTCCATCGTAGACCTCTACATGGCCCCGTACAAATCTTATCTCATAGCGCATTTTGGGTTCCTCCTTTGCCTTTCTGTTCTTAGTATAGCAAAAGGAGTGTCCCATAATCCGGACTTTTA
>DMMB01000055.1:0-9022 GCA_003453215.1 Oscillospiraceae bacterium
TTCCATGTGAGGAATCTTATCCCGACCATGAAGCCGCTGGATTGATAAAGAAAGATAACCCAAGGTATCTTACGGTATCTTGGGTTATTCCATATGAGGGGGAAGGATAGAATGAAACTGCTTTTTATGATTGGCGATGCCGCGGTGGGGAAAATGACGGTAGGCCAGGAGCTGATGAAAATCACAGGCCTTCGGCTATTTCACAACCACATGACGATAGAACCGGTACTTGAAATCTTTGGAGAGTACAACGGAAAAGCCATAAACAGGCTTCGTTCCGTTATATTTGAAGAGTTTGCAAAAACCGATCATTATGGGATGATCTTTACCTATATGTGGGCGTTCGATCAACCATCGGATTGGGACTATATTGAGCAGGTAAAGAATATTTTTAAGCCCTATGGCGCCGAGTTTTATTATGTAGAGCTTGTTGCCCCCCGCGAAGTACGCCTAAAACGGAACCGGACCGATAATCGTCTTTCCCATAAAATCTCGAAAAGGGATGTGGCATTATCGGAGCAGAGACTATTGAGCGACGATGCGAAATACCGGCTGGAAAGTCGGGAGGGAGAAATCCCATTTGAGAATTATATGAAAATCGATAACTCGAATTTGGAACCCGCGGTAGTGGCGAAGATGATTCAGGAACGATTCCATTTGTAATGCAATGTGCCTGAGCAGAATGCAGCACCGGATGCAGTGGGAAGTATTGCGGGGCGATGGAACGGAAGAAACAAAAAATGGGCTGCTCCCTGCGGAGCGGCCCATTTTACGATTGGCAGGAATTATCCACGAATGTAGAGATACACGCGGGGATCGGTGTAATCATCAAATTCTTCTTCACTTTCGGTTTCAAAATCCCAGTAGACGCGGGAATTCCCCACATCGGCCGAAAACTGAAGGCTTTGGTAGTAGGTGCCGGTAAGGAAAGCCTCCTTGAATTCATCGGAGAGCTGATAAACGGTGAGCAGCTCCGGGCTTTTCAGGGGGGAATCGGCTGCTTTTTGCAAAGCGCGGTGCAGTGTTTCAAAGTCCTTTTCCAGCCGGCTGAGGTTTTCTTCCGGACTGAGGGTGATGTCGATTTCTTCATCGTAGGAGATGGATTCGATGACACCGGAAGCATCAAAAGAGATGTAAATGTAGCATTTTTCCGTATTGGTGTACATTCCCCGCAGATAGCCGATGATTCGGTACCCATAATCCTGATAGCGCTCCGCCGGGTCATCGACGGAAAGGTATTCACATACCGGCTCCAGCACGCTGGAAACCGCTTCCAGACGCTGGGAAACGATAAGGGTGTTCTGCTGCATGGCGGCATTCGCCTGCACATACTGCGGAATATAAGCGCCGATGAGAACCAGGAGCGGGACAAGCACCAGGGCCAACCGCAGTTTTTTGGCTTTGGGAACAGCAACGCCGTAGGCTTCGGCCATGGCCTCTGCGTTGCGGGCAATCTCGGCATTCATGGCGCCGGCGGTGGCAACGGCCCCGATGGCTCCGGCCACTTCCGCGGCGGTGCCGACCCCCCGTACGGTTTTATTCTGGCTTTTTTGCATCAGGCGGCCGGTGGCCCCCATGGCCAGTGAACCGGCCACGGCACCGGAGTAATCACTTTGGCTCTGGCGGACGCTCAGGCGGCGCTGCAGCTCCTGCCACTCTTCTTTCCGCATTCCCAGTTTGGTGCGCAGGGTGCAGTAGCAGTAAAGAACCAGATAGACAACGACAAAACCCAAATAAACGTAAAGGCCCCAAAAGAGCGTTTCACTATCGTGGAAAACAAGGTCGTCGATCATTTCCAGCAAAATGAATGGTGCGCCCAGCACCAGCGCCATAATGAGTGCGGTAATGGCGATCTGGGGGAAAAGACAGTATTTTTGGATGAGCTTTTCTTCCCGTTCCGTCAGCATGGTGGTTCCTCCGGCTGTGTAGTGGATTGATAAGCTTTATTTTATACGATATGGCGCCGGGTGGCAAGGGAAAATAAAATTATTGCTCGGCGGCTTCGGGGCTGCTTTCCGGCGCTTTATATTCCTTTATCCAGTCGATGAGATAGGAGGAAATGGTGACGGTGATGAGGGAAAAGATGATGCGGGAAAAGGGAATGTAGGTAAGGGATAAAAGCAGGACGGTAATATCGGTGAACAGATAGGAGCGGGAAAGCCGCCAATGCAGCGCATGGGAAATGGATAAAGCCAGCGCGTCATCGCCGCCGCTGGAACCGCCCTGCCGCACGATAAGCCCGACGCCCACCCCGACAAACAGACCGCCCAGGATGGCCGCAGCCAGGGGATAGGCGGAAAGATCGGGCAGCATAGGGGGGAAGAGCTCCCAAAATTTATAGAAGAGGGAAACAAATGCAGTAGCGATGACGGATATTTTGATAAACCTTCCGCCCAGGAACTTAAAGGCCAGCAGGTAGCAGGCGATATCCAGCACCGGGGTGATGTAGGCGGGGGAAAATTTAAGCCAGTGTTCAATCAGGAGCATCAGGCCGATGATGCCGCCTTCTGTAATATTGGTACGCTGATGAATATTATGGATGCCGAAGGTGCAGATTATAGCGCCCAGCAGGATGAGTAAAATCTGTTTGGCGGTCAGATCATCAATTATTTTGTGCCATAGGGTATTGATACGCGCTTTCAAAAAAAGAGCCTCCTTGAAACATTGGTGCAGTTATGTTATAACTATAATCTATATAGTAACTATAAGGTCAAGAGGTTTTATGAAAAAGTTTTTTTCGATCGGCGAGCTTTCCAAGCAGCAGAATATTTCCCGGCAGACACTGATTTTCTACGATAAAATCGGGTTGTTCTGCCCGGCTTATGTGGACCCGGAAAACGGATACCGCTACTATAGCGCGGCGCAGCTGGATTATCTGGATACCATCAGTATTATGAAAAAGATCGGCTTTTCGCTGGAGGAAATAAAAACCCACATGAAAAGCTATACCATGGAAAATTCCATTGTGGCCCTGCGCAAGCAGCTTTCCGCCATTCAGCGCCAGATAGAGGAACTGCAGATGGTGAAAAGCCGCGTGGAGCACCGCTGCCTGCAGCTGGAACACGCCGTATCGGCCCGGGGCAGTGATGTGGTAGCGCTGGAAGAGGTAAAACGGCAGTATATTCTGCGGCAAAAGGTGGAACCTCCTTTTTTGCTGGAGGAGGTAAGCATTGCCACCAAGGAGTGCTTTACCCGCTCATTTAAGGAGAACCTGCCGATCTTTTTTCAAAGCGGGGCGATCATTCCCTACGAGAATATTCGGCAGGGACGCTATGTGGAAGCGTCATATGCCTTTTTGCCCATTGAAAAGACCAACCAGGTGGAGGGCGTGCAGGAGCTGCCGGCCGGGAAATGCGTTTTTACCTACCATACGGGGGATTACCTTTCCATCGGGAAAAGCTACGAGAGGATCCTGCAGTATTGCAGAGAAAACGGGATACGGATTATTTCGGATTCCTACGAGTTTGCCATCAACGATTATCTTTCCACCGGCGATGAAAACGAGTATATTACCAAGATTATGTTCTATGTGGAATAGTGCCAGGCAAAGGCCCTCCGGAATTCCGGAGGGCCTTTGGACAGCAATTTTTATTTGCGGGCTTCTTTTTCCTGGCGGCGTTTATCATTGATGATTTTGACGTGCTCATCGGTAATCAGGGTCACGCCGTTTTCTTTGGCCCAGGCAACACAGCCATTCAGCACTGTTTTTAGGAACGGACGGGGCACTTTAACAAAGTTTTTGAGTGCGTCATCGGTAAATTTTACAGTATCATCGCAGCGGTTGGCCGCATAACGGATGGATTCCATATCGGCTTCTTTGGGGGCAGGGATGGGTTCGGCAATGGGCTTTTTTAGCCCGCGGGGGAACTGCGTGTACCAGAAGTTGGTGGAATCCCGGTAGCCGTAATCCACCGGCACCGGCGGGAAGTTGTTTTTGGTCACGCCGTTGATGATGGCATCGTAATATTCCGGCTTCATCAGGATTTTATCGATATTCAGGATAAAGTGGGCGCCGTATTTGGAGGTAATGCCATTAAAGTCATTGTAGGGGCCGGGGTGGCCGTCATCAATGTCTTCCACCGAAAAGCGGCCGGCGTTTTCCAGCTCGCTGTTCCAGCTGCATTCAAAGACCTGATAGGCCTCCCGGATGACCTGCGGGCGGGATGGATCCTCGGGACCGGCCTGGCCGTCTTCCATGGTAAAAAGATTGGTTTTCATCTTTTCTTCCGAAGGGCCGGGGAATCCGAAACGCACCGCCTCCTTAAAATAGGCGCGGTCATCAGGGATAAAATTGAGGGCGCATTTGCCGCGCTGCAGCAGGTTATGACAGGTATTGGAGGTGTTGCGGCATTCCAACAGCATGGCATAGCGGCCCTTGCCGGCAATGTAGTAGGGGAAGCACAGGGAATAGGAGCCGATATTCAGGCTGCCGTCATCATTTACGGTACTGATGCACACGGTAGGCATGGGGAAGAAGGAAGAGGTCTGGTAGAAATTATCCACAATTCTCAGGTCTTTAAACGAGCTCATAAACAAATACCTCCCATATAATTAATTTTATAAATATTATAGCACATTTTTTTGGATTTGTCCCGTCCCCGGGGGAAGAAAACCACCCGGTCGGCTTTACAGAGAATACCGGTTTTTTGCATGGAAAGGGATCATTTGCCTGCTGCGAAGGAAAACAGTATATTTTTCGCGAAATAATGAAAATTCATACTATTCCAAACGGCAGCTTTGTGGTACAATCATGGAAAAATGATACGGCCGTACCGGGCAATACCATGCGGATTGGCTGATTTCAATTCATGGCAAGGGAGACAAAAATAAAATGACCAGAGAGAAAAAAGAGGGTGGGTTGAACCTCAGCGTCAAGTCCTTTCTCACCGCGATTATTGTGATTTTTGCGCTGATGGTGCTGACCTATGTGCTGACCTTTGTGGTGCCGGGCGGCGCCTATGACCGCGATGCCAACGGCGAACTGATCCAGGGCAGCTACCATACAGTAACCGGCGGTATTCCCTTTTGGAAATGGATTCTATCGCCCTTTCTGGTGCTGGCAGCGCCCGGCAGCGGCACCCTGATTGCGGTGATTGTGTTCCTGCTGGTCATTGGCGGCGTGTTCAATGCCCTGGGGGAGCATGGCCTGATGAAATATATGCTGGATAAGATTGCCTGCCGATATGGCGCGGCCCGATATAAGCTGATGGCGGTAACGATGCTCTTTTTTATGGCGATGGGCGCGATGATCGGCTCCTTTGAAGAATGTGTGCCGCTGGTTCCCATTGTGGTGGCGCTGGCGCTTTCTCTGGGTTGGGACCGGATTACCGGCATGGGGATGAGCCTGCTGGCTGTGGGCTGCGGCTTTGCTTCCGGGGTGTGCAATCCCTTTACCGTAGGGGTGGCGCAGGAGCTGGCCGGGCTGCCCATGTTTTCCGGCATCTGGCTGCGAGCACTCAGCTTTGTGCTGATTTATATTCTGCTGTGGCTGTTTGTGCGCGGCCATGCCAAGCGGGTGGAAAAACCTTTGACGGCGGAGCAAACCAGCCATTTTATCCGCAGCGAGAAGATGGATAAGGGCATTGCCTGGTTTGCCGGCATTATTGGCTGCGGCATTGCCGTGGTGCTGTGCTCCAGCGTGCTTACCTTCCTGCAGGATTACACCATGATTATTGTGGCGGTGATGTTCCTGGCGGCGGGGATGGTATCCACCTTGGTTTCCGGCATGGGCGGCCGGGAACTGGCCCGTTCCTTTGGCAGCGGCGTGGCAAGCATTCTGCCGGCGGTTATTATGATCTTGATGGCCTCCTCCATTAAATACACCCTGGAAACGGCCAGCGTGCTGGATACCGTACTGAACGGAGCCGTGGGGCTGGCGGCGACCATGCCCCGGTGGGTAGTCATTCTGTTCATCTATCTTATTGTGCTGGTGATGAACTTCTTTATCGGTTCCGGTTCGGCCAAAGCCTTTATGCTGATCCCACTCATTGTTCCGCTGGCGCAGCAGTTTGGCATTCCGGCGCAGCTGTGCATTGTGGCCTTTGCCTTTGGCGATGGCTTTTCCAATGTGCTGTACCCCACCAATGCCGCCCTGCTCATTTCGCTGGGGCTGGCCGATGTAAGCTATGGCGATTGGTTTAAGTGGAGCGGAAAATTCCAGCTGTGCAACCTGATTTTAACCTCCGGCCTGCTGCTGTTGGGGCTGGCGGTTGGCTATTGCTGATTTCGATTTTTCCTCTCTTATTTCTTGCAGGGAGAAGAAGCGTCGATTATAATAAATGGTGGGGAATTCCCACAAAAGTACGGATAGAGAACAAGGAAACAGAACACATGGCGACAAAAACTTCTTTTCACCAAAAAGTTCTTGCAGGAGGGATGGCGGCAGCACTGCTGCTGGGGTCCCTTTTAAGCGGCTGTACCAGCCAACCGGGAGAGACAAATAAGGATGGCGAGAACCTGCCGGTCATTACGGTGGGGTGTGTTACCTATTCGCCCTTTAGCTATGTCGATGTGGATGGCAACCTGACCGGGATTGATATTGAACTGGCAACGGAAGCATTCCACCGCATGGGGTATCAGCCGCAGTTTGTCATCATTAATTGGGAAGAAAAGAAGGATCTGCTGCGAAGCGGCGAAATTGACTGTGTGTGGAGCAGCTTTACCATGGATGGCCGGGAAGAAGAATACCAGTGGGCCGGCCCCTATATGGAAAGCCATCAGGTGGTGGCGGTGAATACCGATAGTGAAATTTATTCGCTGCAGGATCTGGCCGGGAAAACCATCGCGGTACAATCCACCACCAAACCGGAGGATATTATCCGCAGCCATACGGTCAACCTGCCGGAACTGCGCAAGGTGATCTCGGTGCAGAAGCGGGATTTGATTTTTATTTTGCTGAGCAAGGGCTATGTGGATGCCCTGGCCGCGCATGATACCTCGATTGAGCAATTTATGGCGGAAAGCGATTTGGAGTTCCGCATTCTGGAAGAACCGCTGCTGACGGTGGGGCTTGGGGTTGCCTTTGATAAGGAGGATACCACCGGCCGGAATACTAAACTGACAAAGGTACTGGAAAAAATGTATCAGGATGGAACCACCCAAGAGATTATTGGAAAATATCTTTCCGATGCAGATAGATACCTGGGAGGTAGCTATGAAAACTAAAAAAGGGGTGGTTCATTTACGCCAGTGGATCCCTCTGGAGATTGCAGTGGGCCTTATCCTGCTGGCGGCGGTATTTTTAATCTCCTCCAATGCCGATATTGCCGGGGCGGAGGAACAGCTTGCTTCCACGGCAGAGTATATGAAGGAACAGTGCAACAGCAGTCAGCTAAGGAATCTTGCCTCGGAATCCAAAAGTCTGATGCGGGTGACGGAAAGCGTGGAACAGATCCGCTGGCGGATGGAGTACGATACGAGCCTCCGTGGCAATGGGAAGAATACGGAAGAGCTTTTGAAAATATTGACGGAGGATTCCTATCTGGATGGTGTGATATGGCTGGATCCTACGGGCAGCATTGTGGCAGAGTACGATTCCGATGGAATTTCGGCAGAAGAACTGCTGGCACAAATCGATCACGAAGCCTTGATGGATACCCTCGGCTTTAAAGAAAAAACGTATGCCATCCGCATTGGTGCAGATGATGAAGCCCATGTAGATATAGCGGCTATAGGCAGAGTCGATCAAGACGGAGTAATTCTTGGCTACTATCGTACCTCTCAGGAATACGCCCGTACTTTTAATAATTCTATCCGCACACTGGTAGCAGGCTATACGCCGGAGCACGATGGAACCATTGTAATCAGCGATGGCAACCATATTGTTGCTTCCAATGAGGAATCTCTGGTGGGAACCAATACCGATGACCTGCCCATTCTGCGGCGCATTATGGAGCGGGGATCCGGCAAAAAGCTGATCCATGCCGGGAAAGATGGATCTATGTGGGGGCATGATTTTGGCCTGATGGAAAAAAGCCGGAGCTATTATATCTATGCCTTTATGGGGGAACGGGAAGTATTTGCCACCACGCCGCGCAATATGCTGTTTACCCTGTTTATTTACCTGCTGCTGGTGGTGCTGCTGCATACCCTGTGGGGCCGGACGGAGCGCTCCTACCAGCAGCAGCAGATAGACGCCCAGAAAATCTATGCGGATAATCTGGAAGCCAAAAACACGCAGCTGCGGGAAGCTGTGGAACAGGCCGAAAAGGCCAACGCCGCCAAGAGCAGCTTTCTTTCCCGCATGAGCCATGATATCCGCACGCCGCTGAATGGCATCATTGGTCTACTTCATATTGATGTGACCCATTTTGATGATACAGAACTGGTGCGCGCCAATCATGAAAAAATGATAACTTCGGCCAATCATCTTCTCTCCCTCATCAATGATGTACTGGAAATGAGCAAGCTGGAAGATGGCAAGATGGTATTGACGCGGGAATACATCAGTCTGGAGGAATTGACCCGGGATATAGTCAATATTATTGGCGACCGCGCAGCCGAAGCCGGCATTCAGTGGAACTACGAAAAGGGAAAATCGGTCATTCCGTATCCCTATATTTACGGCAGTCCGGTGCATCTGCGCCAGATCTTCCTCAATATTTACGGCAACTGCATCAAGTATAACCACCCCGGCGGTTCCATCACCACCATTGTGGATACCATGGGGGATAAGGATGGAATTTGTACCTACCGCTGGACCATTACCGATACCGGCGTGGGCATGAGTCAGGAATTCCTGCAGCACATCTTTGAACCCTTTGCGCAGGAACGCAGCGATGCCCGCAGCATCTATCAGGGAACCGGGCTGGGAATGTCCATTGTAAAGAGCCTGGTGGATAAAATGGGCGGCAGAATTACCGTTACCAGCAAAGAGGGGGTTGGCACGACCTTTGTGGTGGAACTTCCCTTCGAGATTGCTCCGCTGCCGGAAAACCGTCCGGTGCAGGTTCCGGCCCCGCAGGGCAATATCCGTGGGCTGCGCCTGCTGCTGGCGGAGGACAATGAGCTGAATGCGGAGATT
>DMMB01000055.1:9211-9369 GCA_003453215.1 Oscillospiraceae bacterium
GCGGAGGATAATGAACTGAATGCCGAAATAGCGGAAACGCTGCTGGCGGATGAAGGCGCCGCAATAACGATCGTAAGCGATGGCCAACAGGCGGTGGATATGTTCTGCGAAAACCCGCCGGAGACCTTTGATGCCATCCTGATGGATATTATGATGCC
>DMMB01000055.1:9681-9841 GCA_003453215.1 Oscillospiraceae bacterium
TGCCATGACGGCCAATGCCTTTGAAGAGGACGCCCAAAAGTGCCGGGAGGCCGGTATGAACGCGCACCTTTCCAAAGCGCTGCAGATGAAAAAAGTAGTGGCAGTCATTGCACGCTGCTGCGGCAGAGAATAATAAAATACGCAGTGGAATGAAAATCCT
>DMMB01000055.1:10088-10357 GCA_003453215.1 Oscillospiraceae bacterium
CCCCCCGCCGTATGGCGGGGGGATCCTTTTATGCCGGGATTATTGCATTTCCCAAATAAATGTGGCGCTGTCGCTGTTTTCAATGTCCTCCGGGGTCATATCGGCGGAAAAACAGCCGGCAGCCAGTTTGGACATACAGTCGGCGGCCTCCAGGCGGGTGTGGGAGATGACATTCCCTTCGCCCCAGTTGTAATCAATGGAAAGCAGCTGCCCCAGCTTGGTTCCTGCAGCGGCGCACAGCACCTCCGCGGATTGGCGGGCATTGGCGG
>DMMB01000055.1:10538-11272 GCA_003453215.1 Oscillospiraceae bacterium
CATTGGCGGCGGCGCTCTGCAGCAGGGCGGCGCGGATGGCGGTGGGGTCCTTTACCGTAAAGGAAATGTGCAGTTCCGGTTGGGTATTGCTTGCCGCAATGGCGGAAAGCACCTGCCCCAGACGGGACATTTCCAGCGGGAAAGCCAGCCGGAAGCCCTGGCTGCACTGGTAGCCGCAAAATACCTGACGGTAGTTCCCCTGGTCATCCCGGACGCTTTCGTATTCGGTGGAAATATTAAAACGGGTGGTTTTCAGTTCCTCTTGGGCAAAGCCGGCGGATTTTACCGCTGCAGTCAGTGCTTCGCTTTGGCGGGAGGCCTGCTCCACCGCCGCCTCGTATTCCTTATCCCGGGCTTCCGTATTCAGGGTCAGCAGAATTTGATCCGGGCGGGTGCTTACCTTTCCTACCCCTTTGACTGTAATGGTTTTTGCCATACTGTATTTTCTCCTTTCGGGTTGCTTTATTCGGATGTTTTCTTTTATCATAGCGCAAGCGGGGCAAAACCGCAAGCGGACGGTTTTGCTTTTCGCTCTGCCCAAAAACGATGGGGAAAAACGGGAAAATTGAGTAAAAATGACCCTTGCAAATCGCAAATAGACCGCTATAATATAAGGCATCTTACACAAAAAATGTGATTTATTTTTGGAACCTAAAGGGGCGTGAACCGCCATGAAATTGGAGAATAATCTGGGGAGCGACCCCATAAAAAAACTGGTATGGCGCATTGCCATT
>DMMB01000055.1:11477-24876 GCA_003453215.1 Oscillospiraceae bacterium
CCAGTATGCTGGCGCAGTTTGTCAGCGTGCTGTACAGCATTGTGGATCGTATCTACATCAGTAATATCCCAGAAATAGGCGATGTGGCGCTGGCCGGCGTGGGCGTGTGCGGCCCGGTGGTTACGCTGCTGGGCGCATTTGCTTCCCTCATCGGGATTGGCGGCGCTCCGCTGATGAGCATCCGGATGGGAGAGGGCCGGGAAAAAGAAGCCAGCCGGATTGTGGCCAACAGCTTTTTGATGCTGTGCATCTTTTCGGTGGTGCTTATGATAACGGCCTTTTCACTGCGGCGGGTGATGCTGCCCATTTTTGGTGCCAGCGATGCGACCTACCCCTATGCCGAAGCCTACTTTACCGTTTACCTGTGGGGCACTGCATTTAATCTGCTTTCGCTGGGGATGAATCAGTTCATCATCTGCCAGGGCTATGCCAAAAAGGGTATGGTTTCGGTCGTGCTGGGCGCGGTGCTCAATATTATCCTCGATCCTATTTTTATCTTTGCCCTGAATATGGGCGTATGGGGGGCGGCACTGGCAACTGTGCTTTCTCAGCTGGCCGGGTGTATCTATGTGCTTATCTTCCTGCTGGGGCCCAATGTACCTATTCCCATTCGTTTTGGCGGGTACAGTATCAAGCTGATGGGGCGGATTTTGCTGAATGGCATTACCCCGTTCCTTATCATCAGCATCGATAGTGTCATGATTATTGCTATGAATGCAGTGCTGCAGCAGTATGGCGGGGCGGAACTGGGCGACCGCCTGATCACCTGTGCCACCATTGCCCAGAGCTTTATGCTGGTAGTGACCATGCCGCTGGGCGGTATTTCCGGCGGCACGCAGACCATTCTTGCCTATAACTTCGGCGCGCACAACCGGGAGCGGATTTTACAGGCCCAGAAGTACATCCTGCTGATGTGCATTGGCTACACCATTCTTTTGTTCCTGCTTTCGCGGTTGGCGGGGCCGCTGTTTGTCAGCCTGTTTACCCGCACGCCGGATCTGGCCGAGGAAGCCTTTTCCGCCATCAAGATCTACACGCTGGCCATTATTCCGCTGGGGGCGCAATATGAGCTGGTGGATGGCTTTACCGGCATGGGGCAGGTAAAGCTGGCATTGCCGCTTTCGGCCTTCCGCAAGATTGTTTACTTTGTGGCACTGTTCTGGCTGCCGAAGCACTTTGGCGCCTGGGCCACCTTCTATGCCGAGCCAATTTCCGATATTCTGGGGCCGATTGTCAGTGCCATTGTCTATGTGCTGGCCATCCGGAAGCTGCTGGATTTCCCGGCCCCCGCAGTAAAGCAGGAAACCCCTGCCGTAACAAAGCTTTGATCCGTAATCCCCCGGTGCAGCCGGGGGATTTTTGTCCTTGGCTGCGGGGAGAGGCAAACGAAAATTTTGTTGACTAAGGTTTCAACCAAGCGTATAATAATCCGCATTAATCATTTTATCATTTCCCAGCAGAATGCGAGGCATCCCCATGAAAAAAGCGATGAGTCCGCGTTTGATGATGATCCTTTCCATGGCCATTTTTGGCACACTGGGCCTTTTTGTGCGCAATATCCCGGTATCTTCCGGCGAATTGGCCCTGTACCGCGCCGTTCTGGCTGCGCTGCTGATCGCGGGGTATCTGCTGCTTACCGGGCAAAAAATCCCTCTGGCCAAAATTCGGCGGGAGGTTCCCTTTCTGCTGCTTTCCGGGGTGGCCATGGGCATCAACTGGATTTTGCTTTTTGAGGCTTACCGCTATACCACCGTTTCTTTGGCCACCCTCAGCTACTACTTTGCGCCGGTCATTGTTACACTGGTCTGCCCGCTGCTGTTCCACGAAAAACTGACCGGCAAGCAGCTTTTGTGCTTTGCCATGTCCACTTTGGGCCTGGTGATGATTACCGGAACCGGCAGTCTGGGCGGCGGAACCGATCTCATCGGGATTCTGTTTGGCCTGGGGGCAGCGGTTTTTTATGCCACAGTAATTTTGCTCAATAAGTTCATTAAAAACGTAGAGGGCATTCCCCGCACCTTTTTACAGTTCCTTTCCGCCATTGTGGTATTGATCCCGTACGTGCTGCTGACCGGCGGCATTACGCTGGGCAGCCTGAGCCAAACCGGCTGGATCAACCTGCTCATTGTCGGCCTGCTCCATACGGGGATCACCTACTGTATGTATTTTTCTTCCCTCAAGGAACTGCCGGGGCAAAAGGCGGCCATTCTCAGCTATATTGATCCGCTGGTGGCCGTTATTATTTCCGTTACGGTGCTGGGGGAACCCATGACGCTGGGGCAGGTGGCCGGCGGCGCACTTATTTTGGGCTTTACCCTGTGGAATGAACTACCAGGGAAAGAAAAAATGGAAAAGACATCAGTATGACAAGGAAAAACCGCTGCGGCTTTGAGAGCAACAGCGGTTTTCTTTTTTTATTCTGTTTCGTGGGTCAGCTCCAGGCTGTTGGCCCAGTCGGTAACTTCCTGCTGCGTGGCGTTGCTGCCAAAGCGTTTTCCATCCTGCCAGTCTCCGCTGCCGGCCATCTGGGCCAGCAGTTGGCCGCTTTCGCCCATCGGGGAGGAAGCAGAGGTGCAGAATGGAATTACCGTCTTGCCGCTAAAATCATTGCCCTGTACAAAGCCATTGACCGGCCAGGCGGCAATGCCCCATCAAATGGGGTAGCCAATCAGTACGGTATCGTAATCCGCCCAGTTTTCTACGGTGGCGGCATTCAGTGGAACGCTGCGCAGGGTCTCATCGCTGTGTTCGCGGCTTACCCGGCTTTCGGCGTCGTTCCAGTTCAAATCAGCAGAAGTATACGGCTCCACAGGCTGGAGTTCCAGCTCATCGGCGCCCAGCACCTCCGCCAGAGAGTCCGCCACCGCCTTGGTGCTGCCGGTGGCCGAAAAATAAACCACCAGAATTTTTCCGCCGGCGGTCGGATCCGGTTCGGGATCATCGGCAGGGGGATTGTTGATTGCGGGGGTGGGATCCGGCTGCGGATCGGGGGCTTTCTGTGCGCCGCAGGCTGCCATAGAAAGCATCATCATGGCAGCCAGCAGCAGGGCAAATGCTTTTTTCATGGGGGTCACTCTCCTTTTTCTTCGTTCCAAATTTCTTTGGCCATGCGGAATACGGCCCAGGCTTTGGGCCAGCCGCAATAAAAGGCCGCGTGGGTTACAATTTCTGCAATTTCTTCCCGGGTGATGCCGTTCTTCTTGGCTGTCATCAGGTGGTAGCGGAAAGACTCATTGGTAAGCCCCTGAGCCATCAGGGCCACCACCGTCACCAGGGAGCGGTCGCGCAGGCTCAGCTGCTCCTCTCGGCTCCATACTTCGCCAAACAGCACATCGTCATTCAGCTCTGCAAATTTCGGGGCAAATTCCCCCAGCTGGTCCCGCCCAGCGGTTTGTTTTACTGCCATAGTGTATCCATCCTCCTTACAGTTTACGGTAGTCTTCGTCCGGCACCGGCTCGCACCATTCATTCCGGCAGCCCTCGCCGGGGACTTCTATCGCAATGTGGCTGAACCAGCTATCGGCCTTGGCGCCATGCCAGTGCTTCACATTGGCGGGGATCATAATAACGCTGCCCGCCTGCAGAGAAACGGCCGACTGGCCCCATTCCTGATACCAGCCCTCGCCGGCGGTGCACAGCAGCAGTTGGCCGCCGCCCTGCAGGGCATGGTGAATATGCCAATGGTTGCGGCAGCCCGGTTCAAAGGTAACATTGGCGGCAAAAAGGCCGCTTTTGGGATCGGTAAGAGGGTTCAAAAAAGAATTCCCAATAAAGTACTGGGCGTAAGCGGTATTGGCCGCTCCGGTGCCAAACATATTCTGTTCTTCAAAGGCTTGCTTGTTTTCACATTTCATCGGTATCCGACCTCCTGTAGATGAATGAAAGGCGCCGGCATGAAGGATGCCGGGCATTCTTTGGTGGGAACAGCTTTACCTTACTCCTTAAAGTTAACTTTAGGTCAAGAGGCTTTTGTAACAATTATGTGAATTTTTTGGAAAAGCAGGGAGACAGTATCGGCCAAGGAAAGAAAAAACTCTCCCCGCTTTACCCGGCAGGGAGAGTCGATAAAATTATGCCAGCAGAACAACGGCCTCTTCGCCGAGGGTTAGTTTGCCGCCGGCCACCGTTACTTCCCGGCCGGTTATGGCATCGGGATAGGTTCCATCCGGAAGCGGAACTTCTGCAGTACCGCCTTTGCCCTCCAGCGGGAAAAGGCCAACGGCGTGCCCGGTGGGGCCGGTATAGCTTGCGGTGACGATGCCCTGTGTATCATCGGCTTTGATGCGGAACAATTCATCGGTGGGCAGTTTCTTTTTCATGGCAGCCAGCTGGGCCAGGTAGCCGCTCATATTTTGCCCGCCGTTCCAATCAATCGGCTCTTTTTCAAAAAGCGAGGGAGTGTGGGCATCGCAGATTTCTTCGCCGGCATACAGCAGGGTGGTGCCTTTCATAAAGTAGGTAAGCGCGGTCCAGGCCAGAAGCCTTTTCTTCTCCGGGAAGCGATGGGCGGCGCGGCTGGTATCGTGATTTTCCAGACAGCGCAGCTTGTTGTAGTGATGATCAAAGCTGACTTCCTGGTAGTCCACGGCCTGGAACCACTGAGAAAGCGGTAGCCGGTCTTCGGTTACGGCTTCATACAGCGGCCACAGGTCGTAGGGGTACAGAATATCAAAAGCAGTGAACAATTCGGTATCGGTTGCGGCATAGAAGCCGTTTTCCCAGAACGCCCGGATGTGGGCCAGGTGGACGCTTTCGCCCAGCCAGATGGCACCGGGGCGAACCTGCTCCACCGCCTGGCGGGCCGCCTGCCAAAAGGCCACCGGGACGGTGCTGGCCACATCGCAGCGGAAGCCATCAACATACTGTGCCCAGTAGCACAGGGAATCGATCTGATA
Organism: Oscillospiraceae bacterium; assembly: GCA_003453215.1. Classification (GTDB taxonomy): domain Bacteria; phylum Bacillota; class Clostridia; order Oscillospirales; family Ruminococcaceae; genus Angelakisella. The sequence continues at coordinate 16,373 of DMMB01000055.1, forward strand.
CTGCCACAGTGCGCGGTTTTCATAGTCCAGATCCACCACATCGGTCCAGTCGCCTACCTTATTGCCGCGGGTGCCATCCGGCTTGCGGTAGAAGTATTCCGGGTGCTCCGTGACCAGGGTGGAATCGGGTGAGGTGTGGTTGTACACCACATCAATAATGCACTTCATGCCCCGCTTATGGATTTCCTCCACCAGGTGCAAAAAATCTTCCAGCGTACCGTATTCGGGGTTGACGGTGCGGTAGTCCCGGTTGGCATAGGGGCAGCCCAGGCTGCCTTTTTTGTTTTGTTCGCCGATGGGGTGAATGGGCATAAACCATACAATATCCACCCCCAGCGCAGCGATGCGGTCCAGGTCGGGCTCTATAGCCCGAAAAGTTCCTTCCGGGGTGTGGCTGCGCACATACACTTCATAAATTACACTGCGCCGCAGGGCGGCATCGGTCTGCATGGCCATGGTGTTTTCCTCCTTTTGTTTGTAGCGCCCAGCAGAAAGGGGCATTTTTCGCGTAGATTATAACCGATTTATGGTCGCCTTTCAAGAGCCATTTGCAGGAAAAATTGCAGAAAGTTTTATGAACGGGGCAATTAATTTGCATTAACAAAAATGGAAAGATGTTAATGCAAAATTTATCTTAGAACATATAATTTGCAGGATTTTTACGCATTTTGTCATATGTGTCAAATAAAACCGCAGTATTTCGGCATATTTTTGGGGGAAATCGGGTGACAATACGTTAATATTATGTTAATATAAATTCACAGGGCAATTAGCCCAATCAAAGCATAGAGAAATTGAGGAGGAAATTCGCCATGCCCGTTACCTACATCATCGCTATCGTTTCTGCTGTCGTTCTGCTGGCTCTTAACCTGATCCGCGATTACGGCAAAAAGGGCTGATTTTTAGCAGCCATTCTCTTTATCACACAAGAAGAAAGGGCAGGGGAGATTCCCTGCCCTTTCTTGCTGCCTTGGGCAATTTTCCGGCCATATTTCACAGTTATTTTACAAAAAATTTTCTCATCCGTCATTATATCAGGCACTCTGCAGTGCTATCATACCGTCAAATTGCTGAATAGGACGGAAGCTCTCGGAAAAAACAATCCATACCCGAGAAAAGCGGATAAAGGAGGTTCTTTCTATGGAAAGGATTTATATCATAGCCATTGTAGTGGCGATTATTCTGCTGGCGGTCAATGTAATCCGGAACTATGGCAATCGGAGCTGAGTCGATCGGCCGATAGCGCAGGGCTCCCAGCGGAAGGAAAAAATTTTCCGCCGAAGTTTTTATTTTGCAGGATTTTCTATCATTACGGCTTTTATTTTGCGGCGCTGTGTGCTATACTATCATCGGGTCACAGCGTCAGCCTGCTGTTTCCCTATTTCAAAAAATAAAATGCCTTATCATCGAAAAATATAGAAAATAACGAGGATCATCCAATGAAGAAACTCATTGTAAACGGCGCGGAACAGCTCTCGGGAGAGGTTTCCGTCGGCGGCGCGAAAAATGCCGCTGTTGCCATTATTCCCGCCACGGTGCTGGCCCGGGGCCGCTGTGTGCTGGAAAATGTCCCCGATATCCATGATACGGAGCTGCTGTTCAATATGCTGCGTGCTATGGGTGCTACCGTAGAAAAACTCAGCCGTACTTCGGCGGTTATCGATACTTCCACCCTTACCGAAGCAACGGTTCCTTACGAACTTTCCAAGCATATGCGCGCCAGCTACTATTTTATCGGCTCGCTGCTGGGGCGCTTTGGGCAGGCCTGTGTTTCCATGCCCGGCGGCTGCAATTTTGGCGTTCGCCCCATCGATCAGCACATCAAAGGTTTTGAACTTCTGGGCGCGGAAATCCGCATTGAAAATGGCCTTATTTATGCCGATACCAAGGGGATGCAGGGCGCCCATATCTACTTCGATCAGGTCTCGGTGGGCGCTACCATTAATGTAATGCTGGCGGCAGTAAAGGCCAGCGGCATGACGGTGCTGGAAAATGTGGCCAAGGAACCGCATATTGTCGATCTGGCCAACTTTCTCAATTCCATGGGAGCGGATATCCGCGGCGCCGGCACCGATGTCATTAAAATCCGTGGGGTAGATGTGCTGCATGGTACCGATTACAGCATTATCCCCGATCAGATTGAAGCCGGTACCTATATGGCTGCGGCCGCAGCCGTCGGCGGCGATGTTCTGGTGAAGAACGTCATTCCCAAGCATCTGGAACCGATCACGGCCAAACTGCGGGAAGCCGGTGCGACCATCACCGAAGGAGATGACTGGGTGCGGGTGGTTCGCACTGGCACGCTCCGCCGCATCAACCTCAAAACCATGCCGCATCCCGGCTTTCCCACCGATATGCAGCCCCAGATGGCCGCCATGCTCACCTGCGCCGAGGGGACAAGCATTATCACCGAGGGCGTGTGGGATAATCGCTTCCGCTATACCGAGCAACTGGTGCGCATGGGGGCCCGCATTACCGTAGATGGTAAAGTGGCCGTCATTGAAGGGGTAAAGGGCCTGCAGGGTGCACCGGTCAAAGCGTGCGATCTGCGCGGCGGCGCGGCGGTGATTATTGCCGGGCTGATGGCCAAGGGGACGACCGAAATAGAAGATACCCTGCACATCGAGCGCGGGTACGAAAATGTAGTGGAAAAGTTCGCCGGTCTGGGGGCGGATCTCCACTATGTCACCCTGCCGGATCAGCCCCTTTCCGAGCAGGCATAAAAGAAAAGATTTTGGCGGGCCGGAGAGTAGTTCTGCTCCGGCCCCTTTCTTTTGGCCTTTTGCCCCCATGCGGGGATAAGGCCGGCTTTCCGTTTATTTTATCCCATTTTCCTCCGAGGTGACAGCATGGTAACATTCTATCCGCTTTCCAGCGGCAGCAGCGGCAACAGCTACTATCTTTCTGCCGGGGAAGGCCAGGGCGGCCTGCTCATCGATGCGGGCATCTCCGCCCGCCGCATCCGGCAGACACTCTGTGATGCCAATATGGACCCGGCTGGCCTGTGCGGAATTCTTATCACTCACGACCATACCGACCATGTGGCAGGATTGCGGGTGCTGGCCAAGCAGCTCCGGCTGCCGGTCTATGCGACCGTCGGTACGCTGGAGCGCTTGACCGCCCTGGTGGAACCTGCCACCCGCCTGATTCCTCTGGAGGAAACACAAGAGATTGCCGGCATGGGGGTGCAATGGTTTGCCACCCAGCACGATGCCCCCGATTCCTGCGGCTTCCGGATTGAAACCGGCCGCCGCACCATTGGCTTTGCCACCGATCTGGGTCTTGTCACCCCTACGGTATGGGAACACCTGCTGGGCAGCCACCTTACGGTGCTGGAATCCAACTACGAGGACAGCGTCCTGCTGAACTGCGGCTATCCCTATTATCTCAAGCAGCGCATTCGCTCGGAATACGGTCACCTTTCCAATGCCGAAGCGGCCCGCACTGTGGCCGCCCTGGCGGAACGCGGTACCGCTCATTTTGTGCTGGCACACCTAAGCCGGGAAAGCAATACCCCTGCCCTGGCCCGCAGCAATACCGAAACGGCACTTTCCGCCGCCGGGCTGCAGCCGGAACGGGACTATCGCCTGTGGATTGCCCCGCGGGATTGTCCGGGCACCATGATCCGCTTTTAAGGAGGACAAAAGATGCTGAAAATTCAGGTCATTGCAATCGGCAAGGTCAAGGAGGAGTGGATGCGGCAGGGCATCGCCGAATACCAAAAACGGTTGGGGGCCTATTGCCGCTTTGAGATCATTGAACTGGAAGAATACCGTCTGCCGGAAAATCCCTCCCCGGCCGAAATTGCCCGCGGTTTGGAAGAAGAGGGCAGCCGCATTCTAAAAAAAGCTTCCGGGCTTATTTTCCCGCTTTGTATCGAAGGAGATATGCTTACCTCCCCGCAGCTGGCGCAGCTCCTTTCTTCCTCCGCTCAAAAAAGCGGCTGCCTTAGTTTTATCATCGGCGGCAGCTTTGGGCTTTCTCCGCAGGTCAAGGCGGCCGCCGCCCGGCCCATCAGTTTTTCCCGGCTTACCTTTCCACACCAGTTGGCCCGGGTGCTGCTGTGCGAGCAGCTTTATCGTGCCTGCTCCATCAATGCCGGCGCCAAGTACCACAAGTAAATATTTCGATTGCCCGGAGTCTTAGCAGGCTCCGGGTTTTGCTTTACCCGGGGGGAAAAATAAAAGCCCCCGCAGGGGATTTTCGCTGTAAAGCCAAATTTGCCCCGCACTATTACGGTGCAGGGCAAATAAATTCAGCGGTTCAGTTTTTGGTAAAAGCCGCCAGCCCGGCAGTCAGATCGGAACCCAGCAGGGTAGGGGTGCCGTACAGCAGCAGGGTGCGGTCATATTGGGCTTTGGCCAGGGCGGCCAGGGTCGCTTCGCTGCACTGTGTAACATCAACATAGGTAATTTGGTTAAAGTGCAGTGCCAGGTAGGGGAGGACACACAGTGTATTTTCATCCCCCAGGATAAGAAGATGGCGAGGCACACTCCCTTCCGCCGTTATGGTAATGGTGGCGGCGGCTCCCCCCAGAATGCAGTCCATGCCGGTTGTGCCCGCCATGGGGTATAGGGTATCGTAGAGCGTTACAGTGCCATCGGCAGCGGTACGGCGTACCTGGTAGCTGCGGTTATCCTCCAGTGGCAGCAGCGCAGTTACCACATCGGGGCGTACCTTATCGTAGCTCCAGCGGGCATACAGGTCGCCGGTGCAGTCGTACCGCAACGGCGTATTGCTAAAGCTCTCTTTGGCATAAGGAAAGTAATCCAGCGCCGGTCCCAATGCCTGGTACAGCAGGTATCCGGTCAGTTGGGTGGGACGGTCATCGGTGCGGTAAAATAGCCGGCTGCCGCTGTGTTCCTCCAATAGCGGATACCCGTTCAGTACCTCCCGGCACAGCGGAGAAAGCGCTGCAGCCGCATTTTGCAGCCAGCTTTCCTGGTCAAACAGCAGGGCGGCTTCCGGCAGCAGTTGGCTGCTGATGGCGCAGGCACTGGGCAGCAGCACCACGCAGGGCCCTTTTTTGGCACAGTATTCGCTTAGGGCGGCCAGGTTATTCTCGCCCAGCGATTCATCGGTTACGGTCAGGTTTTCAATAAGCCCCTCGCCGGTAAAATAAATTCCGTCCATTTCCTGCACTCCGCCCAGCATCAGCAGGGTCGTTTTCCAGCGCTTCAGCACATCCCGCAGCGGCAGGTTCTGCTGCAGGGCCGTTTCCGTTTTATCTCCCCAATTTCCCTCGGCGGTCTGGTAATCTGCCGCAAAGTGGCCAGTCAGCAATAAGCTGCCCAGCAGCCCGCCAAACAGCAGGATGGCATACACCATGGCAATGATACGGTAGCGTTTCATTTCTGCAGCACCCCCTTACAGCAGGAAGGCCAGCGAGGTGGCCAACAAGATAAGATTCCACAGCAGGGTAGCCGTGTGGGCCGCCGTGGGCCAGCGCCGGGTAAAGCGGGCCATCAGCGGGGTAACGGCACCGCTGCACAGGAATACACTGGCGACCAGCAGCAGCCAGTGCGTCTGCAGCAGGTACAGGCAGCTTTGGTTGGCTGCCGCCGCGCCCCCCAGCCCCAGCATGACCCGCAGGGACGCCGCCGAAGCAGCCAGACTATCCCCGCAGTACCAGCAGAAGGAAATTAAAATAGCAATAAAGGTGTACATTCGGCACAGGTACGGCGGAATTTTTTCCACGTGCCGTTCGATATACAGAACCTCAAAGATGATAAACAGCCCCAAAAAGGCGCCCCATACCAGGTAGTTGAGGTTGATGCCATACCACAGGCCCATCAGCATGGTAATCAGCAGAATATTGACCGAGGTGGAAAGAGGACCGTTATCCTCCGCGCCCAGCGCCTGGTAAACATACTTGCGCACAAAGCGATTGGCGGAAATATTGAACCGGCCAAAGAAATCGGCCACCGAAGAGCTCTGCAGCGGATGATGGAAATTTTCCGGCAAATCCAGCCCAAAAAGCGCGCCGGTTCCCCGGGCCATATCGCTGTAGCCGGAAAGGGTAAAATAGATGTAGAAGATGTAGCACAGGACGTGCAGCCAGGTGCCTAAAATAGTGACCTCCAGCGAAAGCAGCGTTTCCCACTGGGCAATCAGCTCCCGCAGGGAACCGGCCAGCACCACAATTTTGGCCAGACCCCGCAAAAACTGCACCATACCGCGGGTAATGCCCTCGGCCGTCATCTGCAGGTTTTCCAGCTGCGGTGCAAATTGCTGTGCCGAAACAATGGGGCCAACGTACAGCTTGCCAAAAAAGCTGCAGAATACGCCGTAACGGATCGGGTCATCAAAAGGCTCGCATTCGCCGTGGTACAGGTCAATGAGGTAGCCCACCGAAGTAAAAGCGGCAATGGCAATCCCAACGGGCAGCACCAGCTTATCCAGTTCGGTCAAAATGGAGCAGATAACGGCCAGGGCAATGTCTTTGATGACGCAGCCCAGCAAAATGGCACGCGCTTTGGGGTGCGCCATGGCAATGTATCGGGCCAGCAGGTAATCCGGCACCATAACAGCCAACAGCAACAGCAGGCACAGCGGAGAAAGCAGCGCAACAAACAGCAGGGAATACAGCAGCAGGAACCACCGCCGTCCATTGCTGTGCAAAAAATAATAAATCAGCCCGCCCACCGGCAGGAAAAGAAATAAAAATCCCAGCGAGTAAAGCTGCAATGCTTTCCCCCCTTTCTTCCTTATCGGGTTTGGATATGGTTTTGGTGTATGGATGGCCGCTCCGCAAGCAGTCGAGGACTGGGATGTTCCCGGCGATGATTACAGCTCCGCAGCCAGCGTCTCCAGCTCCTCCGGGGTAAGCAGCCGGCTCAGGACCCCCGGCAGCGCATTGGCGCTCAGCCCCTGCGGCAGGTCCAGCCGTCGGCACAGGGCCCGCCGCTTTTCGGCACTGCCGGCCCCGCCGGAAAGCCCCAGTCGGTACAGATCGGCCTTGGTGATAACGGCAGGGCGGGGGGTATCGCTGCCCTCCAGCAGCCCGGCTTGCTCCAGAATATTCAGCAGGGTTTCGGGCGGCATTCCCTCCACTCCCAGTTTGCCTTCGGCACTGGGGGCAGCCTTGCGCCGCTCCTTGCCGTAAATCTCCGGTGTATAGACCTGGATCAGTCGCTCCGGCGGAAGGGTCCCAGCCAGGTGCCCGCGAATGGCAAAGCCCGCCCGGTCGCTGTCGGTCAGTATCGCTACCGGGCCTTGCTCTGCCAGTCGGCGGAGCAGAGCCAACATTTCTTTATCTTTATAAATGCGAAAACCGCCGGTGAGAAAAATATCCCCCTCCACCAGGCTGCTCAGGGTCGCTTTATCGTATTTCCCCTCCACGATAAGAGGGTACTTCAATCGCCGCTTCATGCCCGTTCCCTCTGCAGCAGCTCAATTAACTGCAGTATGGTCACTTCCAGTACGGTACGTCCATCGGCGGCGCTTTGCTTCATGCGGGCGTCGGCGTCCGCCAGAATTTCCAAAGCCCCCTCCAACGCAGGACGGTTCAGCCGGCTGCCCTGCTCCAACGCTTTGGTAAAGCGGTAGCTGCCGCCGTAGCCCAGTTCCTTGCGGGCGGTGGCTTCGGCCACACCGCCGCGGCGTACGGCCGCTGCCCGGTAGTAGTCCACAAAGGACATGGTAAGGATGGTCAGGATACTTTCCGGCCGCTCCTGCAAAAAGAGCAGGTCGTCCACAATATCCATCGCCCCGTTAAAATCGCCGCGCAGCACCTTATCCCCCAGTTGGAATACGTTCGCATCTATGGTGGGGGCTACCATCGCCTCGATGTCCTCTTTCAGAATTTTGCCGGTATAGCCGTGGTAGGCCGCCAGTTTTTCTACCTCCTGCCGCAGCCGCAGACTGTCCAGCCCGCAGTAATCCGCCAGCAGGGCGGCTTCCTCCGGCTCCAGCACGCAGCCCAGCCGCAGCGCGGTCTGCCGCGCAAATTTTCCCACATTGCCGCGGGTCATGGCGGCAAAGCGGCATACGCCGCCTGCTTTATCACACAGGTTCAGCAGTTTGGTGGCCGCTGCTTCCTTTTTGGCAAATTGTTTGGCGCTGCCCCGCACCGTCAGGATCAGCACGCCGTCTTCCACCGGCTGGGCCAGCAGCTCGGCCAGTTTATTCATGCCTGCGCTGCCCAAACCGGAAGGGTTCAAATCATCCACCACAGCGCACTTTCGCCCCGGGGTAAAGCTCATCGACCACAGCAGGTCGGCAATGCCATCCCAATCCACTTCGCCGCTGCTGCCGTCGCAGCGCAGCAGGTTCATGCTGTCTCCCTCCGGCACAGCGGTTTTTGCCAGCCGGTCCCGCGCCGCTTCGATCTGCCGGTTTTCTTCCCCGTACAGCAGGTAGACCGGCAGCAGGGCTCCGGCCTTAATATGGGTGTCCAGCGCGCGCAGATCGGAAAAAATCACAGAGCAGTGTCCTCCTTTGGCAGGGTGATGGTCAGTTCCCCACCGCGGTACAGCCGCCAGCGGCAGCCGGGGGCCAGCCAC
>DMMB01000055.1:25102-28422 GCA_003453215.1 Oscillospiraceae bacterium
CCAGCCACAGGCGGCCCTCCCGGTCTATCACGGCGGTCATATCGGCGGGGATGTCCTCTGCGGTTATTATATCATAGCCTGTCCAACATTTCAGCACTTTTTGTGTTCCAAATTGCAGGACGGTTCCCACACCCTCCAGACTATAAATCGTATAATTCGATATAATATTACGAACCGTATCATAATTAGGCAAAAGCAGAACCGTTTCGGGCAGTTGTTCCTCCCCCAGCTCGGTCGTTTTTGCACTGCACAGCATAATTTCCGGTTCCAGCAGCCGGGCCAGCCGCAATTCGGCGGAAAGATGGTGCTGTTCCTCCGGCTGTACCAGTACCGTAATTTTGGGGTTCCCGCATCGCTGCAAAAATCGCTCCAAAGCATGGATTTCATAGCCGTTTTGCACGCCGCTCAGCAGCAAACTTTCCCCCTCTTTTTGCACCAGTACACTGCCGCTTGTGCGGTCGATGGCAAGGGTCAGGGCTTTTTGCATGGGCAGGGCGGTCCCCAGCAGGATCACGCCGGCAGCGCAGCCCACCAAAAGCAGCCGCAGCCTTGCCCGCTTGGTGTGCAGCAGGAGGGCTGTCAACAGTAGTCCGATAAAAATAACCGGGACGGGCCATTGCCAGGGCGCTACACAGGGCAGTACCGCACCGGGCAGTCCGGCAATTTTGCGGGCCAGGGCAGCAATCCCACCGGCAAAGCATTGGACCACTGTAAAGGGATAGACCCCTACCCCCAGCAGCAGGCAGGGGAGAGTCAGGAAAGCGAAGATCATGGTGCCATACACCAGCGGCAGCACCAGCAGATTGCTGAGAAGACTGTAAGCAGGCAGATAGCCAAAGCAAAGGGCAGTAATGGGCAGGGTTCCCAGCTGTGCCGCCAGCGAAACGCAGAGGCTTTCCCACAGCAGGCCGCCCCACCGGCTGCGGCGCGCAGCCGGCCATTGCTGCATCAGCGGTTTTGCCAGCAGCAGTATGCCAAGTGTAGCGCCGCAGGAAAGCAGAAAACTCAGCTCCCATACCGCCGCCGGGTTAAAAAGCAGAATGACCGCCGCAGCAAAGCCCAGGCCGGTCAGACCGTCTCCCCGGCGTCCCTGCAGGGGCGCGCCCAGGGCCAGACCGGCCATCAGGGCCGCGCGCAGTACGCTGGCGCTAAATCCGGCCAGGGTCATCATCGTAAGGCAGCATAGCCCGCTCAGCAAAGCCCTTTTCTTCCGGCTCCACAGCAGCAGGTCGCCCAGTTTGCCGCATACCGCCAGCAGAATGGAAAGGTGCAGACCGGAGACGGCCAGCAGATGGCTGATGCCCGCACCGGAAAGAGCGGTGCGCAGTCCGGCGGGCAGTGTGGAAGTATCCGCGGTTAACATAGCCGTAACCAGCGCAGCACTTTCGCCGCTCCCCAGTGCTTGCAGCGCCTCCACCGTTCGGCGGCGCAGCTGCAGCAGCCATCCCAGCGGGGAAAGCCCCTCTTCGGTCCATTCGGTGGTCAGCTGTCGGGCGGTTAGGGCAATCCCGCCGGAAAGCAGTAGGGTGTCCCCCTCGCTTTTTGCCCCGGTGATGGTCAGTGTGCCGGCGATGCGTTCCCCAGCCAAGGGTGTTTCTTCCTCCGCCAGGTAGGCGGACAAATCAATAACGCGGTACCGCCCGCCCACCTTGGCATAGATGGTACTGCGGTGGGCGGTGTAGGGGCTGACCTCCAGCACTGTCCCGGTAAAGGGCATTTCGCTGCCGGTCATTTGCTCGGCAGCGGCATACCGTCCGGCATAAATGCCGCTTACCATGGCAGCGACCAGCAGTCCGCACACCAGGGGACGCCATAGGGGGCGCAGCGGTTTTATTCCCCATAGGGTAAGGCCGCACCCCAGCAGAACCGCCATGGCAGTGCCGCCCCATCGCAAAAATACCATCAGCCCTACGGCCAGTGCTGCCGCGCCGATGGCAAGATACCGCCGTACTACCATGGGTTTCCCTCCTTGTCGTATTTTGTCGATACTCTCATTATAGTGGCTCCGGCCGGGATTGGCAATTTGTTTTGTTGCTGCATAGCATGGAACACCGATTTTGATAGGGAGGAAACACTATGATCTGCGATGCCACCCTTGTTTTTCAGCTTTCAACCGCCCGCAGTGCCCTGCCGGTACAGGGCGCCGTTGTGCTGGTTACCGATCCCATCACCGGGCGAAATATCCGCCTGACCACCGACCAGAGCGGCCGCACCCGGGTGCTGTGCGTCACCGCTCCACCGCTTTCCTGGAGCCAGACCCCCGGCAATGAGGGCCGGCCTTATAGCATTTACCACGCGGATATTCGGGCAGAGGGCTATGTGCCGGTGCGTTTAACCGGGATACAGGTCTTTGCCGGGCAGCAGTCCCTGCAAATGGTGGAGATGATCCCTTACGAGGAGGGCGAAAATGCCACCAATACCCCCGGGGAAACCATCGGCGAGCCGGCGGACCCGCTGGAAAGTGAACAAACCGACCGCTTTGCCGAAGGCCCGCAGGAGAATGCCCAACCACCCGGGCCCGAACCGGCAGCCGGGGAGCTCCTGCCGGAGGAAAACCCGATGCCGGAAAGTGCGGCCAAGACCGAGGCCGTGACGATCGATGAGCCGCAGGAGGCGGCGCCCCCTCGCGCAGTACCGGTTCTGGCTGCCGCCGGGGAAAACGATGAGAATTCCCTCGCCGCCCCGCCCGTATCCCGCAACCTGGCCGAAGAAACCACAGAATCCCGCGCCGCCGAAGTGCTCACCGGCCCCCGCGCCGCCGCACAGGTTTATGTGCCGGAGTATATTACCGTCCACCTAGGGGCCCCAAATGATACCTCGGCCCGCAATGTGACGGTCAGCTTCCGGGATTACATTAAGAATGTCGCTTCCAGCGAAATTTACCCCACCTGGCCGGAGGCCGCGCTCCGCGCCAATATCCTGGCACAAATCACCTTCGCCCAGAATCGCATCTTTACCGAATGGTACCCCAGCCAGGGCTATAATTTCAATATCACCAATAATACCGCCTACGACCAGTATTTCGTCTATGGACGCAATATTTTTACCAATATCAGCCGCCTGGTAGATGAGCTGTTCGATCAGTACATTCGCCGCCGCGGTGCCGTCAATCCCATCTTTGCCCAGTACTGCAACGGCACCACCGTTACCTGTGCAGGGCTTTCCCAGTGGGGCACTGTTTCATTGGCCAATAATGGCTACACCCCCTTAGGTATTTTGCGCTACTACTATGGGGATGATATTGTTATCGATACCGCTACGGTGCAGCGCCGTATTACTTCCTCTTATCCGGGGTCGCCGCTTACCATCGGCAGCCGCGG
>DMMB01000055.1:28568-29443 GCA_003453215.1 Oscillospiraceae bacterium
CCGCTTACCATCGGCAGCCGCGGGGAGGATGTCCGCACCATCCGTACCTGGCTCAATCGCATCCGCCGTAATTATCCGGCCATCCCCGCCATCAGTACCACCGGCGGCGATACCTATAATGCCGAAATGCAGCGCTCGGTACAGGCATTCCAGCGCATTTTCAATCTCACTCCCGATGGCATTGTCGGCCCGACCACCTGGAATAAGATTGCCTATATCTATGTGGCAGTCATGCGTCTGGCGGAATTGGACGGCGAGGATATCCCTCTGCCAACCGATCGTCCCAGCGGAACGCTGCGCCGGGGCAGCAGCGGAGAAACGGTACGCCTGGCCCAATACTTCCTGCGGGTTATTGCCCTGTACGATGATGAAATCCCACCCATCGCCATCGATGGCACCTTTGGTCCGGCCACCGAAAATGCCGTTCGCACCTTCCAAAAGATGCAGGGACTCACCGTCGATGGTATCATCGGCCCCGCTACCTGGAACGCCCTGTATGAGCGGTTCCTTGGTATCAACCAAACGACCGGCCTCGCCGTCACGTATCCCGGTACCCCGTTAAGGAGCGGCAGCCGCGGGGATAATGTCCGGGTGGTGCAGGAATACCTGAATACCTTGGCCCGGGCTTATCCGCTGCCCCGCGTCACAGTGGATGGGATCTATGGCCCAGCCACTGAAAATGCGGTGCAGGCGTTCCAGCGTCTCTTTGGCCTGACAGCCGATGGCATTGTTGGCCCCCGCACCTGGGAACGCCTGGTGGGTGCCCGCCTGCTGCTGCGGTAAGCCGGTGCAGCACCCCGGCTCAGGGCCCGCAGGGCGCCCCGGCTGCGCCGGGGCGGGGGCTTCGCCCCCTACGGCCGTCCCCATGAGGACGG
>DMMB01000081.1:0-270 GCA_003453215.1 Oscillospiraceae bacterium
GAAGGGAGAGCAGGAAACATAGTCCAGACCCACGCGGTCGCAGAACTCCACGGAAGTGGGGTCGCCGCCGTGTTCGCCGCAGATACCCAGGCCCAGGTTCGGACGGGTCTGACGGCCCAGCTTCACGCTCATCTCTACCAGCTTGCCAACACCCTTCTGGTCCAGATGGGCAAAGGGATCGCTCTCGTAGATCTTGTTCTCATAGTAATAATTCAGGAACTTACCAGCGTCGTCGCGGCTGAAGCCGAAGGTCATCTGGGTCAGGTCGTT
>DMMB01000081.1:497-9677 GCA_003453215.1 Oscillospiraceae bacterium
CGTTGGTGCCGAAGGAGAAGAAGTCCGCCTCGGTTGCAATCTCATCGGCAGTCAGCGCTGCGCGGGGGATCTCAATCATGGTACCCACTTCGTACTTCATATCTACGCCCGCCTCAGCAATCAGCTTATCAGCGGTAGCAACGATGATGTCCTTAACAAACTTCAGCTCCTTCACTTCGCCTACCAGCGGTACCATGATGTGAGGAGTAATCATGATGCCCAGCTTCTTGGAAGCGGAGATGGCCGCCTTGATAACAGCGGTGGTCTGCATTTCGGCAATCTCGGGGAAGGAAACCGCCAAACGGCAGCCACGGTGACCCATCATCGGGTTAAACTCGTGCAGAGAAGCAATGACAGCCTTCAGCTCGTCTACGGTCATCTTCAGCTCGCCCGCAATCTCCACAATATCCTCTTCCTTGGTGGGCAGGAACTCATGCAGAGGGGGATCCAGGTAACGGATGGTCATGGGACGCTCGCCCATTACCATGTACATGGCCTCAAAGTCGCTCTCCTGGTAAGGTTCTACTTTGGCCAGAGCGGCGCGGCGCTCCTCAACGGTACGGGCCACGATCATCTCACGCACTGCCTTAATGCGGTCGCCCTCAAAGAACATGTGCTCGGTACGGCACAGGCCAATGCCTTCGGCGCCGAAATCAACAGCGTGCTTGGCATCGCGGGGGTTATCGGCGTTGGTAAAGACCTTCAGGCGGCGAACGCTGTCAGCCCAGCCCATAAAGCGGCCAAAGTCGCCGGAAATGGTTGCATCGGTGGTGGGGATTGCCTCGCCGTAAATGCAGCCGGTGGAACCATCGATGGAAAGCCAGTCGCCCTCGTGGTAAACCTTGCCGCCCAGGGTGAACTGCTTGTTATCATAGTCTACGGTAATCTCACCGCAGCCGGAAACGCAGCAGGTGCCCATGCCGCGGGCTACTACGGCCGCATGGCTGGTCATACCGCCGCGGACCGTCAGGATACCCTGAGAAACCACCATGCCCTCGATATCCTCGGGAGAGGTTTCCAGACGAACCAGGATAACCTTCTTCATCTTGCCGCTCTCTACGGCGTTCTTGGCGTCCTCCGCGGTAAATACAACCTGGCCGCAGGCAGCGCCGGGGGAAGCGGCCAGACCCTTGCCGATAACCTCAGCCTTCTTCAGGGCCTCCGCATCAAACTGGGGATGCAGCAGGCTGTCCAGCTGCTTGGGCTCTACGCGCAGTACAGCCTCTTTCTCGGTAATCATGCCCTCGTCTACCAGGTCAACGGCAATCTTCAGGGCGGCGGCAGCGGTGCGCTTGCCGTTACGGGTCTGCAGCATATACAGCTTACCATTTTCAATGGTGAACTCCATGTCCTGCATATCGCGGTAATGTTTCTCCAGACGGCTGGCAATGTCTACAAACTGCTTGTAAACTTCGGGCATCTCCTCGGCCAGCTTGCTGATGGGAGAAGGAGTACGGATACCGGCTACTACATCTTCGCCCTGGGCGTTGATGAGGTACTCGCCGAACAGTGCCTTCTCACCGGTGGCGGGGTTACGGGTAAAGGCTACGCCGGTACCGCTGGTGTTGCCGCTGTTGCCGAACGCCATGGACTGTACGTTAACGGCAGTACCCCAGTCGTAGGGGATCTCGTTCATGCGGCGATAAACGTTGGCGCGGGGGTTATCCCAGCTGCGGAATACGGCCTTGACCGCCTCGATCAGCTGAACCTTGGGATCCTGGGGGAAGTCCTCGCCCTTTTCTTTCTTGTAGAATTCCTTAAAGCGGACCACCAGTTCCTTCATGTCCTCGGTGTCCAGGTCAACGTCGTTCTTTACGCCCTTCTTTTCTTTCAGCTCGTCAATGATCTCCTCAAAGCGCTTCTTGGAAAGCTCCATAACAACGTCCGAGAACATCTGAATAAAACGACGATAGCTATCGTAGGCAAAGCGGGGGTTGTTGGTCTGCTTGGCCAGGCCCTGTACGGATTCATCGTTCAGGCCCAGGTTCAGGATGGTATCCATCATGCCGGGCATGGAAGCGCGGGCGCCGGAACGAACAGAGACCAGCAGGGGGCTCTCTACATCGCCGAACTTCTTGCCCACCTTCTTTTCCAGCTTCTCCAGATAAGCAAAGATATCCGCCATGATGTCTTCATTGATCTGACGGCCATCGGTGTAGTACTGGGTGCAGGCTTCGGTGGTGATGGTAAAGCCGGGAGGCACAGGCATACCGGCGTTGGTCATCTCGGCCAGGTTGGCGCCTTTGCCGCCCAACAGCTCGCGCATATCCTTGTTGCCCTCTTCAAACATATAGAGGTACTTTTTCTTGCCGCTTTCCGCAGCGTGTTTCTTCCCAAACATTTTGCGTCGTCCTCCTTGGATAAATTGAATTTCTTACATTCCCCGGGCAGGCCACGGGGGAATTTGCCTGTCCGGTCCTTAGGCGCTCTGCGCCATTGTTATTATTATAACACACTTTCATGCGAATGCCACAGTTTTTTTGATAGTTTTTCAGACTGTTTTCATAGGTTTTCTCCTATAAGTTTATAAAAAAGTACACATTTCCCGGTTTGGAGCGTTGCCGCTGCCGCTTCCTCTGTGGATAACGCCTAATTTTCGCCCTTGCCGGGCGCGTTTTTTCTCCCTTTTCGGCTGCTTCTCCCCTTGCAAAAAGCCCCCAAACAGCCCATAATATCAAATAGATAATGTCTTGCTGCGCCCATCGATCGTCTTTTGGGCGCAAAGGATAAAAATATTTTCCCACCTCCCTCATCGTTCCCCTCCTCAGAAATAGGGAACTATGAGGCAAGTAAGTAAACGCTTCGGGGCTGGCGGCACCGTTTTCCGGGAAAAATCAGCGGTCCGCCCTCTCTCGCTGCGCGCTCTTTCCGGCCTTTCCTATTTTACCAGAAAAGGAGGATTTCCCATGCCCAAAACCGACCCCGCCCGCGAGGCTCTGCTCACTGCGCTGGAAGCCTCCGGCGTTCATATTCCCCTTTGGGATGGCATTCTCATCGAGGATACCGTTGCCATCGCCCCCGGCGCCACCATTCTGCCGGGCTGCATCCTGCGGGGAAAAACCACCGTTGCCGCCGGTTCGGTCATTGGCCCCGGCAGCGTCCTCACCGATGCCGTCATCGGCGAAAACTGCACCGTCAAAAATACCTATATCACCGAATCCACGCTGGAGGAAAATGTCTCCATCGGGCCGTTTTCTCAGGTGCGCCCCGGCTGTCATATTGCGGCCGGCTGCAAAATCGGTGATTTTGTCGAAGTTAAAAATTCCACCATCGGCCCCAAAACCGCCATTGCCCACCTCACCTATGTCGGCGATACCGATTGCGGCGGCGGGGGAAATTTCGGCTGCGGCGTGGCCATTGCCAATTTTAATGGCAAGGAAAAATTCCGCACCACCATCGGCGATGGTGCTTTCCTGGGCTGCAATACTAATCTGGTTGCCCCGGTCACCATCGGGGCCGGGGCCTATACGGCCGCCGGGGCCACCGTCACCCGGGATGTCCCGGAGGACGCCATGCTCATTGCCCGCGCCGAACAGACCATCAAGCCCGGGCTGGCCCGCCGCTTCCGCCGGGAGAAAAAGTAACCGTTTTTCCCCTTCCTTTTCGGGAACACACACCGTCACCGGTGTTTGACCATAAAATACGATCAACTGGGAGTAGAAAAAATCATGAAAAGTATCCACGGAAAAGACATTAAGATCTTCGCCTGCAATTCCAATAAGAAGCTGGCGCAGGACATTGCCGCCGCCATGGGCCTGCCAATGGGCCGCTGCACTGTCGGCGCTTTTGCTGATGGCGAAGTCTCCATCTCCATCGAAGAATCGGTTCGCGGCTCCGATGTATTTGTTGTCCAGTCCACCTGCGGCCCCGTCAATGATAACCTGATGGAACTGCTCATCATGATCGATGCCTTTAAGCGTGCCTCCGCCGGCCGTATCACTGCCGTTATCCCCTACTACGGCTACGCCCGCCAGGACCGCAAGGCCAAAGCCCGCGACCCGATCTCTGCCAAGCTGGTTGCCGATCTTATCTCCGTCGCCGGCGCCGATCGCGTCCTCAGCATGGATCTCCATGTAGCGCAGATTCAGGGCTTCTTCAATATCCCCGTCGATCACCTGATGGGCACCCCCATTCTGGCACCTTACTTTGTCGAAAAGTTCAAGGATCTTCCCCGCGAAGAAATTGCCGTTGTTTCTCCCGATCTGGGTTCCGTCACCCGCGCCCGCAAGTTTGCCGAGCGCCTGGATTGCCCGCTGGCCATCATCGATAAGCGCCGTCCCCGCGCCAATGTCAGCGAAGTTATGAATATCATCGGCGATGTCCACGGCAAAACCGTGGTTCTGGTGGATGATATGGTGGATACCGCCGGTACCCTCTGCCACGGCGCCGAAGCCCTCATCAAGCTGGGCGGTGCCAAGGAAGTTTACGCCTGCGCCACCCATGGTGTTCTTTCCGGCCCGGCCATTCAGCGCATCACCGATAGCGTCATTACCGAAACCGTATTCCTGGATACCATTCCCGCTAAGGAAGGCATTGAGGCGGCCCGCATCAAGATGCTTTCTGTTGCCCCCGTCTTTGCCGAGGCCATCAGCCGCATCTATGAGGACAAGCCCGTTTCGCCCCTTTTCACCTGATTTTTATGTTATACTTCGGCAGGAGAGACCCGCTCTCTCCTGCCCTTTTTCTCCGGAGGTTTTATGGGATTTTTTAAGAAGAAAGAGCCTGCGGCCGTTTCGGCTCCCGTTTACGGCCCGGTGGAATTTGTCATCTGCGGGCTGGGCAACCCCGGCAGCAAATACGGCAATACCCGGCATAATATCGGCTTCTGTGCTTTGGATGTTCTGGCCAAAGACTGCGGCGCTGCGGTGGAACGCTCCCGCTTCCATGCCATGACCGGCGAAGCCATGCTGGATGGCCGCCATGTGCTGCTGATGAAGCCCACCACCTATATGAACCTTTCCGGCCAGGCAGTGCAGGAGGCCATGAAATTCTATAAGCTCCCCCCGGAGCGGCTGATTGTCCTTTCCGATGACATTTCCCTGCCGGTGGGTAAAATGCGGATCCGCACCAAAGGCTCCGCCGGCGGCCACAATGGCCTCAAGGATATTATCCTCAAGCTGGGCAGCGATCAGTTCCCCCGCATCAAATTTGGCGTGGGGGCCAAGCCAAACCCCGAATATGACCTGGCCGATTGGGTGCTGGGGCAGTTTACCGAAGCGGAGGGCAAAACCCTTTATCCCCTGCTGCAGAATACCGCCGAAGCCTGTACCCTCATCATGCAGGGCAAGCCGGAAGAAGCCATGAGCCGCTTTAATTAAGGCTCCGGTCCCGCCAAACCGCATACTCTCATCCACCGCCGCAGCACCGGGCAACCGGTCTCCGGCGGCATTGCTGGTTGTTTCGCCTTCGGCGAGGAATTCTCCTTGGAAACGTTGTCTCTCGCTTCACATTTTAGAAATTTCAATCGGTCTCCCCTATGGAGACGAGATGATAAGCACAGTGAACCAAGAGGACTACTGGCAGAAATGATATCCCGGTTCCATGTCGCCTAACGGCGTCGCAAAGCCTTATAAAAGGTTATAATTTGTACGCCTACCCGGCGAGGGCCTACTTTTACTTGTGTAAAAGTAGGCAAAACACCCTTGGGGCTGCGCCCCAAGACCCCGACGCACCGGAACGCCCGCTCTTCGGAGGTATTGCTGATTTGTACTTTATTCCATTTTCAAGGTGCAGTGGGAGGCAGGTTCCCGCAGAGGCAGACCCACAAATTGCCCGATGAGATCTGCTGAAATTTAAGCCGGCTCCCCTGTTTTACCGATGGGGAAGAAAGGCTCTCAGTATCCGATAGTGAGAGGTTCCAATAGGAAAAGTTTTTTCGCCGGTGAGAAAAGTCCTTTCACTAATCCCTGCAAATCGCATACTTTTTGCAGATAAAAGGTTACTATTTCACTTTTATTTACAAAAGATTTACGATACAGGGAGAATATGGGCTGATATTGCATAAATAGTGGATATTGTTGGGTAATCATTGCTGGGGTATATTGTGCGAATTTGGAGTGCGAGGAGGTCGCGGGGGAGAGGGTGCGGGAGATGGATTTGCCAAGGATAGCAGAAACAGACCTAAAAGTATTTGCTCACTCGCCCCATAGTCCCCCTCCTCTGAGGAGGGGAGAGGGGTGGTGGTTCGCCCTTCCGCGCTCCAGCGCGGGGGCGATAAAAATGCGTCGCAGACACCCTATAAGCACCGTTTAGCCCACGCTTCGGGACGGTGCAACCGTTCCGAGCGGGCGTTCCGGTGCGTCCGGGTTTTTAGGGCGCAGCCCTAAATGACTTTTGCGTCCTTTTCTTCACAGAAAAGGACGGCCCCGCCGGCAGGCGTGCTCCCCAAGCCCTTGCCAAAGGCCCTGCACCGCCGCCCGGTGACTGCCAATTTAGCATTGACAGGAAAATGTTTTGACAGAAAGTAACCGTTTCCGCAGGAGGTCTCTCTATGTTCCAAAATCTCCAAAACTTAACCGCCTATTCCCTCCCCCGTGAGGCGCTGCGCGCCGGGAAAAGTCCCCTGCTGCTGGATGGCCTTGCTGCCGTCCATAAAGCGCACTTTGCGGCGGCCCTGTGCCACGATTTGGGGCGGGGGGCGGTCATTCTTACCGCCGAAGAGGCCGCGGCCACCCGATTGGTGGAGGACATCAACCGCCTTTTGGGGGAAGAGCGGGCGCTGCTGTACCCCGAGCGGGAATTTACCTACCACAATGTGGAAAGTGTAAGTCGGGAATATGAGCAGCTACGGCTGGGCGTTCTGCGGCGGCTGCAGCGGAACCCGACCCTGATTGCGGTGGGAACGGTAACAGCTGCCCTGCAGCCCACCTTGCTGCCGGAGCAGCTTTCGGCCGCCACCCTTAGCCTGCGGGTAGGAGAAGAATATCCTCCCCAAAAGCTGCTGGAATTTCTGGTGCAGGCCGGCTATCAGCGGGCCGAGCAGGTAGAGGGTATCGGGCAGTTTGCGGCCCGGGGCGGCATTGTGGATTTTTATCCCCCACAGTACAGTTGGCCCATCCGGCTGGAATACTGGGGGGACGAGGTGGATTCCATTGCCGCTTTTTCGCTGGAAAGCCAGCGCCGGGAGGACAGCATGAAGCTGGTGGAGATTACCCCGGTGCGGGAGCTGCTGTATCACCCTGCCGAACTGGCCGCCCAGCTGAAAGAAAAGCTCTCCCGGCTGAGTGCAAAACAGAAAACCCTGTGTGAAGAAGGGCTGCGGCAGGATATTGATCTTCTGGAGGGGGGCGCGGCCCTGCCGGCCGCCGACCGGTATGCCGGGCTGCTGTGTCCGGCGGGCAGCAATCTGCTTTCCTACCGGGGAGAGCGGCTGCTGCTGCTTTCCGAAGGGGTAAACCTGAAAGAGAGCCTGAGCCACACCTGTTGGCAGCAAAAACAGGATGTCGCCGCCCTGCTGGAAGAGGGCGTACTGGCCCCGGGCTGTGCCTTCCTTTTCCCGGAGCCGGGGGTGCTGGAAGAACAGCTGCCGCAGCTGCCCACCGTTATTCTGGATAGCTTTCCCCGCAGCTACCCCGGTCTGCCGCTGGCGGGGCTGTACCACGTTTCGGCCAATGCTCTTTCCGTCTGGGGCGGAGCGCTGGATCCTCTCTGTGAAGACCTGGAGAACTACCGCAGCCAGGACTGGACGGTATGGCTGCTGGCCGGAACGGAGCGCGGCGCTCTGGCACTGACCGAGGATCTTAATCGGCGGGGCTTTGCTGCAAGATTTGTAAAATCTCCCGAGAATATTACGCAGGGTAAAATATTTGTGATGCCCGGCGGGCTTTCTTCCGGCTTTGAGTACCCGGAACTGCGCTGGGCGGTTATTACCACCGCCAAAACCGGCAGCAGCCTGACCGCGAAGAGCCGCCACAAAACCCGCCGGCAGCAGGGCGAGGTGCTGCGGGAACTGACCGATCTGACGCCCGGCATGGCCGTTGTTCATGTGGCGCATGGCATCGGCATTTTTGAGGGGATTGTGAAGCAGGAAGTGGGCGGCGTCACCAAGGATTATATCAAGATCCGGTACGCCGGCACCGATATGCTGTATGTGCCGGTAACCCAGCTGGACCTGGTAACCAAATATGTGGGTGGCAAAGATGAACAGACCGTCAAGCTGAACCGCCTGGGCGGCAATGAATGGAGCCGCACCCGGCAGCGGGTTAAAAAATCGGTGGAGGATATGGCCGCCGAACTGATCCAGCTGTATGCCAAGCGCAGCACCGTAAAGGGCTTTGCCTTTAGCCCGGACAGCGACTGGCAAACCGAATTTGAACAGCGCTTTGAATACGAAGAGACCGATGACCAGCTGCGCTGCATCGAAGAGATCAAGCACGATATGGAGCAGCCCAGCCCCATGGACCGGCTGCTGTGCGGCGATGTGGGCTTTGGCAAAACGGAGGTCGCCCTGCGGGCGGTCTTTAAGTGTGTGCTGGACGGCAAGCAATGCGCCGTTCTGGTGCCGACCACCATCCTGGCGTGGCAGCACTACCAAACTTTCCTGCGGCGGCTGGAGGGTTATCCCATTACAGTGGAACTGCTTTCCCGCTTCCGCACGCCAAAGCAGCAGAAGGAAATTCTGCAGAAGCTGGCCGATGGCAAAATTGACGTAGTGGTGGGCACCCACCGCCTGGTGCAGGATGACGTCCGGTTCCGGGATCTTGGTCTTTGTGTCATTGATGAAGAGCAGCGCTTTGGCGTGAAGCAAAAGGAGAAATTCAAGCAGCTGAAGGGCAGTGTGGATGTTCTGACCCTTTCCGCCACCCCCATTCCCCGGACGCTGAACATGGCGATGAGCGGCATCCGGGATATGTCGGTCATCAATGAAGCGCCGCAGGACCGCCACCCGGTGCAGACCTATGTACTGGAATATGACGACCATATCATCACCGAAGCGATACGAAAAGAACTGCGGCGGGGCGGGCAGGTTTTTTACCTGCACAACCGCATCGACAGCATAGAACTGACGGCGGCCCACCTGAAGGAAGAGCTGCCGGAGGCCCGCATTGTGACCGCCCATGGCAAGATGACCGAGGACGAACTTTCGGAGATCTGGCAGCGGCTGCTGGAGCGGGAAATTGATATTCTGGTGTGTACCACCATCATCGAAGCCGGGGTGGACGTGCCCAACTGCAACACCCT
>DMMB01000081.1:9868-10754 GCA_003453215.1 Oscillospiraceae bacterium
GACGTGCCCAACTGCAACACCCTTATCATCGAAGACGCCGACCGTATGGGGCTTTCGCAGCTGTACCAGCTGCGGGGCCGGGTGGGGCGCAGCGGCCGCCGGGCCTATGCCTACTTTACCTTCCGCCGGGGCAAGGCGCTTTCCGAGATCAGTGAGAAGCGGCTGGAGGCAATAAGGGAATTTACGAGCTTCGGCAGCGGGTTTCGCATTGCCATGCGGGATTTGGAAATCCGCGGGGCCGGCAATATTCTGGGCAGCGCCCAACACGGCCAGATGGAGGCGGTAGGCTATGACCTGTATCTGCGGCTTTTGGGCGACGCCATCCGGGAGCAAAAGGGCGAGGCCCCGGTGGAAAACCTCGAATGTCTGGTAGATATTCAGATCGAGGCGCACATTCCGGAGAAGTACATTCCCTCGCTGGCCCAGCGCATCGATATTTACAAAAAGATTGCGGCCATCCGCACCGAGGACGACTGGAGCGACACCATGGATGAACTGTGCGACCGCTTTGGCGAACCGCCGCATTCGGTGGTAGGGCTTTTGGACGTGGCGCTGATCCGCAGCCGAGCGGCAGCGCTGGGAATCCGGGAGATTGACCAGCGGGTGGGAAGTCTGCTGTTCTACAGTGACCGGATCGACCGGGAACGCCTGTTGGCGCTGACCCGGGCTCTGCCGGGCCGGGTGCTGATGAATGCCGGGGCGAAGCCCTATCTGACGGTGAAGCTGCAGAAGGGGCAGGAACCGATGGCGGGCATCCGGGAGGTGCTGACGGTGCTGGAGGAAACAGGCGCCGCCCCCGCCTAAAATGGATTGCAGAAGCCAACATTGTGGGATATAATAAGGGCAGAAATTGGCGAAGGGCGCAAGGGCCTTCGGCCGCCCGGCC
>DMMB01000037.1:0-153 GCA_003453215.1 Oscillospiraceae bacterium
GGCAAACCGCCCCCATGGGGCGGTTTCGGCGGTCTGCGACCGCCGGGTTCGGCTGTGCCGAACCGCCTGCGGCCCGCCTTACCCCCTTTACCTCTATTCCCAAGGAGGTCCCTCCATGCTCCGTTTTTTTAAAATGCAGGGCTGCGGCAACGA
>DMMB01000037.1:369-21578 GCA_003453215.1 Oscillospiraceae bacterium
AAAATGCAGGGCTGCGGCAACGATTATGTCTTCATCGATTGCCGCGCCCAGTCCGTATCACAGCCCGCCGTTCTGGCTCGTGCCGTTAGTTCCCGGCATTTTGGCATCGGCAGCGATGGCCTGGTACTGCTCCTCCCCGCCGAAGGCGCCGATCTTGCCATGCGCATCTTTAATGCCGATGGCAGTGAAGCGGAAATGTGCGGCAGTGCCATCCGCTGCGCCGCCCGCTATGCCTGGGATAGCGGCTGGGCCTGTCACGAACCGCTTCGGATCCAAACCGCCGCCGGTCTGCGCATTTTATGGAATGGCCCTCAAAAGGCGGTCACCGTTGTAATGGGGCGGCCCTCTCCCCTCTCCGGGGCAGCCCTCCAGTGGCAGGAGCAAAAGCTCACCCGTCTTTCCATCGGCAATCCACATGGGGTACTGTTCTGCCCCGATGTCACCCTGTTTCCTTTGGAGCCGGCTGCCGCCGAAATCAGCAAATCTGCCCGGCTCAATCTCGAAGCCGTACAGGTTTTGGAAAAAAACCATCTAAAAATGCGGGTATGGGAGCGAGGCAGCGGCGAAACCCTGGCCTGCGGCACCGGAGCGTGTGCCGCCGCCGTGGCCGCTGTCCTTCGCAGGTTTTGCGAAAGGGGCCAGCCCATTGGGGTGGAAATGCCCGGCGGTACCGTTACCGTCCGCTGGCTTACCGATGGCCGCCTGCTGCTGACCGGCGAAGCCGAATATGTCTTTCGTGGGGAGTGGCCAGAGACCCCCGGATTTTAAAAAAGCCCATCGGTCTTGGGCCCTGCCATGCTTGGAATCATCATCTTAAAACAGGAGGAATGTATCCCCATGCTGCCGCTCCATCCTGCCCTTTTGGCGCAGCCGGATTATCTTTTTTCCCGCATCGCCGCCGCGGCCGAAGCCGCGCAAAAACGTCATCCCTATCGCCGTATTCTCTCGCTTGGTATCGGCGATGTTACCCAGCCCATTGCCCCGGTAGCAGCCGCTGCCATGCGCACTGCCGCGGCCGAACTGGCCACCGCCAAGGGGCAGCGCGGCTACGGCCCGGCCGCCGGATACCCCTTTTTGCAAAGAGCCGTTGCCGCCCAGTACAGCAGTTTACCCTACTCCCCCTCCCCGGAGGAAATTACCATTACGGCCGGCAGTAAGGAGGCACTGGGCGGCCTGTTTGCCCTGTGGGAACCTTCGGTTCCGGTTTGGATCTGCGATCCCGTTTATCCCGCCTACCGTGGCTGTGCCGAAGCGGCCGGCCATCCGGTACGGACGCTGCCCTGCCGGGCGGAAAACGATTTTCTCCCGCAGCCGGAAGAGACAACGGAGCCGGGCCTTGTGGTTCTTTGCACCCCCAATAACCCCACCGGCGCGGCTCTTTCCCGGTCGGAAATGGAGCAATGGATAAACTGGGCCATACAAACCGGTAGTCTGCTGTTGGTCGATACCGCCTACTCCGCCTTTCTCACCGGCAAGGAGTGGCCCCGCAGCATCTACGCCGTACCGGGTGCCGAATGCTGTGCCATCGAATTTGGTTCTCTTTCCAAATCCGATGGATTTACCGGGGTGCGCTGCGGCTGGGTTGTGCTGCCACAGGCAACCGGCTGCCACACGGCCTGGCAAAAATGGCTGGGCAGCCACAGCAATGGGGTCAGCTACCCCATTCAGCGCGCAGCGGAAGCGGCACTTTCCCCCTCCGGGCAGCGCCAGCGCCAAAAGGCCTTGCAAATCTACCGGGAAAATGCCCTCCTGATGCAGCAGACATTCCAACAAATCGGGCTGACCTGCGCCGCCCGCCGCCCCGGCTGTGATACCCCATATTTGTGGGTGCAATGCCCCAATGGGCAAGATAGCTGGAAATGGTTCCACCGATTGCTGGAAGAAGGCGGCGTGCTGTGTACCCCCGGCGCCGGTTTTGGCGCGATGGGCGAGGGCTGGCTGCGATTTACCGCCTTTGCCCGGCCGGAGGATACCTCCGAAGCTCTGAAACGTGTGGAACACTTTTTCGGCTCCTAAAAAATCACCGGGCAGCTTTTACGGCTTCCCGGTCTTTTTTATTCGCGGATTTCTTTCCAATCGCCCATTTTACACTGGTAGCTCCGCAGCCCGGTGCCCTTCAGCCCCAGGAGCCGGTCCATTTCCCTGGCCGCATTCTCGTAGCGGCCGCCGGTATGGTGCGCCAGTATGTAATCCGCCTCTTTTATTTTTCCGGACGCCTGCTGGCAAAAGCTGCGCACCGGTGCCGCCAGGGCAAAGACCCAAATCGGTGAAACAATGGTTACGTGCTGGTAGGCGGCAAGATCTGCTTGTACCGGCTGAATGGGCATGGCCCAACGGTGCATTCCATAGCGGCCGCACCACCAAAAGCCGCCGGTTCCCTCCGTTTTTTCGGTAGAGCGGATTTCGTAAAGGGCCGCACCGGTGCGGTTGGCCTCCTCACAAGCCAGCTTTTTGCCATAGCCCATGCGGGAAAAATACACCACCAGCCGGTCCGGATGGGCGCCGATATGGGGGTAATCCTTTTCTTCCACCGCAAAGCTCTCCTGCTTTTGGAACACCCAGGCCGCATAGCCCGTTGCCGCCTGGCAAAAGCCAAAAATGAAGTAGGTTGTGGACATAAAGTTCATCGGGAACAGATAGAACTGAATACTGATCCACAGCATAAGGGTAACGCCAAAAATTCCGCCGAGGATTACGCCGGATTTCTTTTGGGCCAGCAGCAAACCCGCCGCCGTCAGGTTGGTCAGGCCATTGACAATCAAAAGGGCGATGCCGGAAAAGGTGAAATCCTGAAACAGCACCTCTGCCAGTGGCATTTTTTGAAAAAAGGGCAGCATTGCATCCATTCCCATCGTCTTTCCGCTGGGGTCCAGCAGCATCATCGCCGCGCCGCCAACGGCGCCCAGCCCGATGAACAGCGTCCAGAAAATGAGAAAGCGGCGGGCCGTTTTGTATCTTGAGTGCATTCTCTTTCCTCTTTTCTCCCGGAATTTTATTCCAGAAAATATTACACCGGCCGGAGAAGATTTGTCAAGCGCCGCTAAAGGGCTCTTGCAGCCGAAATCCTTTTGTGCTACACTGTGGCAAAGCGGCCAAGCCGGCTGCACAACCCCCTGTGGAAAGGACGATAAACCATGGAAAAAATAATTCCCCGCGAAGAAGCACTGGCCCTGCTGATGCAGTACAATAAAGAGCCTTTTCATCTGCAGCACGCCCTGACGGTAGAAGCCGCCATGCGCTGGTTTGCCAATGACCTAGGCTACGGCGATGAAGCCGATTTTTGGGCCATGTGCGGTCTGCTGCATGATATTGATTTTGAAATGTGGCCCGAACAGCACTGTTTGAAAGCCCCGGAGCTGCTGCGGCCGGCCGGCGTGGGAGAAAACATGATCCATGCCATCTGCAGCCACGGCCACAAAATATGCACCGATGTAGCCCCGGAGCACGAAATGGAAAAGGTGCTTTTTGCCTGCGATGAACTGACCGGTCTCATTGGGGCGGCAGCGCTGATGCGGCCCAGCAAAAGCACCACCGATATGGAGCTTTCCAGTGTCAAGAAAAAATTCAAGGATAAAAAATTTGCGGCAGGCTGCAGCCGGGAAGTTATTAAAGACGGCGCCGACCTGCTGGGGTGGGAGCTGGATACTCTAATCCTGAAAACACTGACTGCCATGCAGCAAAGCGAAGCCGGCGTTCGGGAAGAGCTGGCCAAACTGGTGGGCTAAACCTCCTGCGCGCACGCGGGATCTTTCTGATTCGATTGACAAGGTACAGGAACCCAAGCCCCCTCTTTATGTGGGGCTTGCGGCAGGCGGCTGACCGACGGTATTTTGCTGGGAGTCGGCCGCCTTTTTTGGAATTGTTGCAAAAGGCCTTTCACTAATACGGGCAAAATGACCCTTTTTTGCAGTAAAACGGTACATATCACACATTATTTCACAAAAAATTTACTTTTAGGGCCATAAAAATGCCCCGGCTGAGGTTCTGCACTCGGCCGGGGCGTTGTATTTTATTTTTCCATCATTGCGCCGGAAGCAGCCTGCATTTCCCTCATGCTGACCCTGACAGACACCACTTCTCCCTGCGGGACGCTCCCCTTTCTCTTTGAGATTCTACGACCCCATAGGGGGTCAAAAAAACATATCTCAGGAACTCCTTTTTCATAACTGCTGCCTGAGGAAGCGCAAAGCGGCAGGCTGACCGGTGCCCAATAATGCGGCACACAAAGCGCCATTAATCAAGGTGAACCGCGCTTTCATCGACCCAGCCATAGACCCCTGACCCATCCTCCGATACCAAATGGAACGGATGGGCGGTGCCTTCCGCATAAAACGTGACGCGGCAGATACTTTCCCCCTCAAAAAAGCGGGCGGCCTCCGAACCGCGGGAGGTGGCATACACCGCGCCGCCGCTGAAGGTAACACGACTGCCCACGCCCACTACGGTGAGGGAGCTATCCGAGCTGCCCAAGGCCGCCAAGGCCTGTTCCGCCTGCTCCAGACGAGCCAGATTGGAAACCTTTGACTGTTCTTCTGCCGAAAGGCCGCGGTAGGCCATACGGGCCGTAAAGATTTCCACCGATGCGGTGGCTGTAATTTCTTCAGGCAGGGCATCAATCATCTGTTCCACTTCAGCCGCCGTAATTCCCGGCTGTGGATCCAGTACCGCCGGCTGTTCGATGGCCGGCTGGCCGACACCGGGTAAAGTAACCACGCCGCCGATGGCCAGCAGCGTAGTAACCACCGCGGCCAGAGCCAACAGCCCCAAGGCGATGTACAACGTATGTTTTTTCATCTTCACCATGATGTATTTTCCCTTTGCAGACTCCATGGGGCGGAGCCGCTTTTGTCTCCCTTTTCTCTCTTATCACTCTTTGGGGGGCTATTTTCTCTCTTGGGGCAGCAGGAAAAAATGGGGGAAATAGCATGAGCCGCCCAAAAGCATACAGACGCCCCGTGAAAGACGGGCGATTGTATGCCGAGGGCGGAACACAGTCGGAACCGATTTTCGTCGCCGCCCTTTTGCCTTTCGGTCTTCCGGTATAGTATAGCAGATGAAAGAAGGATTTTCAACGCAGGAAAAGAGAAGCGCCTGCCCTGCGGCAGGCGCTTCCTCTTCACAAGAGACAAATATGAAAGAGTACCGGAAATTGATCAAAATCAATGAAATCAATAATGTACGGTGGTCTCCTTGGGTTTGGTTTCCGCCACCAGCTTACCATTACGATAAGAATACAGGACGGATACATCGTAGTTGAGGGCATCATACCAGTTCTTCGCATCGAAGATAACAAAGTTGGCAGCGTTGCCTTCCTTGATGCCGTAAGCGTCACCCAGGTGCAGGGTGCGGGCAGCATTGGTGGTTACAAACTTGTAGGAGTTGCAGATTTCATCATAACCCAGCATATGGCCGGCATACAGACCCATAAAGACGGGATCACGCATATTGCCATTGCCCAGGGGGTTCCACGGATCGAAGATATCATCGTAACCGAAGGATACATTGATGCCCTCCGCGGTCAGCTCCTTCACGCGGGTCATGCTGCGGCGCTTGGGATAAGTATCAGCGCGGCCGCCCAGGTGGACGTTGACGCAGGGATTGGCAACAAAGTTCATGCCGCTCATCTTGAGGATGCGCATGAGGCGGATGACATAAGCATTGTTGTAGCTATGCATGGCGGTGGTGTGGGAAGCCGTAACCATATCGCGCATACCGGTCTCATAGGCGCGGGTTGCAACGGTTTCCAGACCGCGGGAAGCTTCGTCATCAATTTCATCGCAGTGAACATCGATGAGCTTGCCATACTTCTGAGCCAGATCGAAGCAGATATTGAGGGACTCAACCGAATACTCGCGGGTGAACTCGAAGTGAGGAATGGCGCCGGCGGCATCTGCGCCCATCTTCAGGGCATCTTCCAGCAGCTCTTTGCCCTTGGGATAGCTGAGGATACCATACTGGGGGAAGGCGACGATCTGGATATCCATGAAATCCTTGACTTCATCGCGCAGTTCCAGCAGCGCTTCCATAGCGGTCAGCTTGGGATCGTTGATATCCACGTGGGTACGGACGTGCTGGATACCATTGGAGGCCTGCATACGGATGGCCTTGTTTACACGATCTTTGACTTCCTGCTTGGTGAGGAAAGGTTTGTACTCTTCCCAGCACTGAATGCCTTCAAACAGGGTGCCGCTCATATTCCAGCGGGGACGGCCAGCGGTGAGGCAGGTATCCAGGTGGACATGGGATTCGATAACGGGAGGCAGGGCCAACTTACCGCCGCAATCGATCACTTCTTCACCGGGCAGAGCGGTGAGATTGGCTGCGATTTTTTCGAACTTGCCATCGGTCACGCGGATATCCACGGCCTCGGTGGAGTTTTCAATGTACAGGTTTTTGAACAGCATATGTAATTTACTCCTTTATGGAACTACCGAATGCAGAATAAATCATCGTGCCTTTCTATTACATTGCAGCAATCATCATGCAATAGAAATCTGCTGCGCAAGAGAATGATTCTTGCGGAATCGGTTCAACAAAATCAGAAAGCAAAACAGTTTGGTTCCAATCAACGTTTACTTTTCGACCTTCTATCTGTTTCAGCATGTCCTTTTTAGTTGTAGGAAATTCTACATCTGCTATTTGTTTATGAATATAGTGAAACAGTGCTGGATAAGCATCCTTAGTCATACTGCTCCTCCTTATGCTCAAATATTTGCAGATTATTGTTTGTGCCTCTGCCTAGTACTTTTCTTCAGCCCTGATAATGATGGGGATGCGGAATCGTATCGACAATCGTCTGCTCAGCCATCAATCTTCCTGCTGTGCGTTTTGATCAATACGCTTCCGCCATCACCACTCTATCGTGTTATTTTTTAGGCTGATATGCGGTATACATTGTAGAGTCACCGTTCCCCTTCAAATCCGGGCTACTAGCACCCCGATGATTAAAGGAATACATTGGACTACTGTGAACCGCCTGTTCCCTCATTTTATCGATAATTCCCGGATACAAATCCGCTTTGATAAGGCCGGGACAACCGTTAGAGGCTTCCGTGATGATGTTGCCATCAGGCCCCACAATCATGCTGCGCCCAAAGCAGGAACGGGACTCGTTCTTTGCCAGTCCGGAGCAGTTTGCGCCCACAACATAGACCTGGTTAAAATATGCACTGGCACGATTCGTAAGCTCCCAGGCATCATACCAAGGATCCAT
Source organism: Oscillospiraceae bacterium (assembly GCA_003453215.1). Taxonomy (GTDB): domain Bacteria; phylum Bacillota; class Clostridia; order Oscillospirales; family Ruminococcaceae; genus Angelakisella. The sequence continues at coordinate 7,583 of DMMB01000037.1, forward strand.
ATAATGTGTCGGGCGAATAATGACATTCGCACCACGGCTTGCAGCTTCTCTCCAGATCTCCGGGTAATCACCATCGGCACAAATAATGATTCCAAGACGCGCACCCTTAGGACCCTCACAAACAGTGCATTCTTTTCCGGGAACCGAATTTTCAAACGGAATCCAGGGATTCATTTTTACATAGCGATGGACTATCTCGCCGCAGTCATTGATCACAAAAGCGGTATTTTCGAATGATTTGCCACAGCGAATCAAAACATTTACTACGCTCCAAACCGACAAATCACGGCAACGATCGCAGACTTGCTTCAGCTGAGGGCTGTCTTCCGTCATCAAAGCGTCTTCAAAGTTCACCGGTGCAAACCCCTGAAAACATGCTTCCGGGAAAACAACAATGTCCACTCCCGGGAAGGCGCTTACCGACATGTCCAGATAATTCAGCATAGTCGCTGTGTTCTCATTCAGTTCTTCTACCGTTTGAGCTCCAATAGGGGCGAACTGAACGCAAACAACGCTGAGTGCTTCTGTCGTGATTTTCCCGTTAAGCGCAAACAAATTACCAATATTCATATGCCTGAAACCTCACTTTAGTAAGTTTAGTTAAACATACTCCGCGTCTTCAGAAACAGTATGACGGTCGTTAACTTTGCACTTCTGCAGGAGAACATCAAATACGGGAACAAATACTGCAGCAACAATGATGCCGAAAAGGGGCGGAACACCAAAGCCAATACGGTCAGTAACATATGCAACAACCACACCGACAATGTATGCAAGGATCGGGGCAATACGAACTACTTTAAATTTAATGCATTCCAGTCTGGGAAGTCTGCGCTTGTAAATAAAGAAGTAGTCACCCAGCATAACACCACCCAGAGGGGGGATAAATACGCCAAGCAGAACCAGGAAGCCAATCAGCTTGTCATAGATACCGGTGCAAGCAAGGACAATAGCGATAACAAGTCCGCCCAGCAGGAAGGGGGTCTGATTCTTCTTGTTAAACATTTCTGCGCCGGCAACAGCCCAAGCATATGCACCAGCATGTGCAGTTGTCCAAATATTGAGGGTAAGAACAATGAGCGCAAAGAAAATCAGGCCAGAACGGAGCATAACCATAACAAAGTCAGATTCATTGTAAGCAAGTCCGCCAATCGCTCCTGCAAAAAGCATAATAGTATTACCAATCATAAAAGCAACAAAGCCAGAGGCAAAGGCTGCCTTAGCGCTCTTAGAGAAGCGAGACCAGTTACAAGCCTGAGTACCCATAGAAGCGAATGTACCAACAATAGCAGTCATCGCAGTAGCAACACTCATCTCAGTGGAAGGAAGCGCATTCAAAATCGCATCGAAACCGCCGTTGGCCTGAGTTGCGAGGATGGGAATATAGATGATAAGGATAAGAAGTGCGGGAATTGCCACATAAGCAACTTTTTCCATCGCCTTATAGCCCCAAATAGCGGTCAAGCCAAAGACGATTGCCCAGAACAAAGTAAACCAAACAGCATAATCCGGCAAATTAAAGGCGAGGGCAAACATTTGACCAGTGTATGCGCTTACAAAAGCAAACCAACCAATCTGGGTGCCACCCAGCATGAGATCTGCCCATTTGGAACCACCAAGACCCAAAGTATAGCGGGAGAGCATAACCGAGGTCAAACCGGTTTTTGCACCAATAGCACAGTTCAAAGCAACATATACACCCAAAATGAGATTTCCGACCAAGAAAATCCAGATCAAATCGTAAAATTTAAAGGCAGTAGCAATCTGAGCACCAGTAGACATAGTAGGAGCAAAGAAAGTTATGCCAAGCTAAACAGCTGCAACGGAAAAGAACGATCTTCTAGCACTTTGCGGGACATGAGTAATTGGATAATCCTCAGCCACCACGACCTTTTTGTTTTCATCCAAAACGTTGTTGGAATTTTTGGCCATATTAATGCCTCCTCATAATAATGTGTGCAATAATTGTGAAACCGGTTTCATTGCAGCTATAGTATATCACGCTCCTTATTCATTTGTCCAGCAATCCAATAGTCATTATACGTACATTTTTAGTTCATATTTTCGGCATAATATACAAACTTCCTATTTATTCGACTCGTTTGCTATATTTCTTTGATTTTGTATTTACATTGTGATAAAATCCTCAATGATGCTAGTTCCATTATTAGGGGGCGATTCCTATAAATGTAAAAGATGTCGCTAGAATAGCCGGTGTATCTGTTGCTACGGTATCTCGGGCACTGAATCATCCGGAACTGGTACAGCCTGAAACGAAAAATCATGTACTTAAAATAATACAGGAACTGAATTATCAGCCAAATTGGTTTGCCCGCGGTCTGAACCTGGGCAAAACCAGTACCATTGCACTGCTGGTGCCGAATATTGAAACCCGGCGCTACCGGGAGATTATGTCCGGTGTGGAGACAGTAGCGCTGAAAAAACAGCACGTAGTGATGCTGTGCAATACCCACGCCAACCCGGAAGAGGAAGCCGAATACCTGAAAATGGTGGTGGGGCGGCAGGTGGATGGATTGATTCTGGCCTCTCCCCTGCTGGGAAGCAAACAGCTGAAAGCCCTGCTGGGGCCTGACCTGCCCTGGGTGCACATCGGGCCAAGCGCACCGGGACTGTGCCGGAACCTCTGTTACATAAACTATGAAGAAGGCGCCTATCAAATGACCACTCATTTGATAAAAATGGGGCAAAAAGAGATAGCACTGCTGCTGGATGAGGCGCCCCTGGAGGAAATGAAGCAGATTACCGCCGGATACCTGCGGGCCCTGCGGGAGCAGCTGCCCGGCGTGAAGGAAAATATTCTTTGCTGTGCCGATTCCCCACAGGGCGGCTATTTTACCACCCAAAGGCTGCTGCAGGACGGCACGCTACCGCGGGCGATGATTACCGCGAGCGGCGGTCAGGCCAGCGGCGTGCTGAAAGCGCTGCAAGATGAAAAAATAGCGGTGCCGGAACGAGTGGCTTTAGCCTGCCTTTCCGATTCGGCAACCTGCGCTATACTGCAGCCGCCCCTGACGGCGCTGGAAACACCCAGCCGCCGACTGGGCATGGTGGCCGCCCGTATGCTGTTCGATAACATAGAGGACAGCGATGAGGAGGGCTACGGCCCGCAGGAGGTTATACTGCAGGCAAAGCTGAAAATCCGCCGGAGCTGCGGCAATACAAAGCCCATTTATGAGCTGTTTGGTTAAAGGAAAACGAATGGGGGTAAGAGCAAATGTCATTGAGTACCGAGTATATGGGACTGAAGCTGAAAAACCCGATTGTAATAGCAGCAGGTCCCTGGTCGCGCGACGGCGCTTCCATCCAACGCTCCATTGACGCCGGAGCCGGTGCAGTTGTCACCGAGACCATCACACTGGAAGCCAACCAAAATCCCAGCCCGCGGCTGTACCTGAGCGGCGCCGGGCAGCTTTTTAATACCACGCTATTCTCCGGCATCCACCTGGAACAGTGGGAGCAGGAATTTGAGGCGCTGCACCGCGGCGACTGTAAACTGATTGCGAGCATCTGGGGCAATACCCCCAGCGAACTGGCCTACCTGGCCGGTAAAGTGGAACGCATGGGCGCCGATGCTATCGAGGTAAGCATCAGTGCGCCGCTGGGGACCCGCATGGATGTGGGGACCGTACCGCGGGAAATCTTCGATTTTGTTTCTGCCGTAACGGATACAGTGGATATTCCCGTTTCGGTAAAGCTTTCCTATGAAGCTTCCAACTTTAATGGATTTACTTCTTCGTTGGAGCGGGCCGGCGTGGCAGGCGTTACCGCCATCGATGCCCTGAAGGGCCTGATGGGGGTGGATCTGGAACACCACCGGACGCTGATGCCCACCTATGGCGGTTACAGCGGGCAGTATATCCGCCCCATTGCATTGGCAACCATCGCCACCCTAAAGCAGACCACCAGCTTCCCCATCTGCGGCTGCGGCGGCATTAATAATGCGCACGATGCGCTGGAATTCCTGATGCTGGGTGCCCAGTGCGTGCAGCTGGCCAGTGTGCTGCTGCGGGAGGGGTACGAGGTCATCCCCAAAATACTGGACGACCTGACCGCCTGGCTGGATGGGCATGGGTATCATTCCATCGAGGAAGTATGCGGCCTGGCGCTGGATTCACTGCGGCCCTTTGAGGAGCTGCCGCCCCGCCCCCTGACGGCCCACCTGACCGGCGGGTGCGATGGCTGCGGAAAGTGTATCCGCTGCTGCCTGTATAATGCCATGATCTTGGAAAACCAGACCATTACGCTGGATACCGCGCGCTGCACCGGCTGCGGTATGTGCGAGGCAGTGTGCCCGCAGAATGCCCTGGAACTGCGGTGGTGAGAATGTCCTCTCCCCTATTCTTGATCTTCTAAACGAAATCACGGGATCCCCGGCGGAAAAGCCGGGGGTTCTTTCGATTTTATTGACGATTTCCTGACAAAATGATATGATAGAAAAGGAGAATCCCTCCAATTTGACATGAAAAGGAGTATGTGTTTATGAGCTATCCCAATGCTGCACATGGGCTGAAAACCGTGTATCAGTCACAGCTGATCGGCATTATTGCCGCTGTGCTGATGTTTATCCCGGTCATTAATATTCTGGCGGCCATTGCCATTGTTGCTTCTCTGGTGCTGTACATGGTAGGCCTCAACCAAACCGCCAAGGACGATGCGGGCTACCGGACGGCCTTTACGCTGGTTATTGCTCAGCTGGTTGTAAGCCTTTTGGGCAATATCATCGGCGGCACCTTTGGCTCCATTCTTTCCCTGGTTAATGATGTGCTGGCGCTGGCTGTGCTGTATTATGTATGCACCACCACCAACCGTCTGCTGCAGAATGTATGCGCCCCCGAAAGCGTAACCACCCGCGGCACCACAGTATGGAAGATCAACGTGATCTGCACCATAGTAGAGGTAGTATGCGGGCTGCTGGCGATGATCCCCAGCGCTTCGCTGCAGCTGTTGGCCTCCTTTGTGACCCTGCTGGCTGCGATTGCTCAGCTGGTTGGTACCATTCTGTACATCCTGTACCTGCGGGATGCCTACCGGGCGCTGGAAACCGGCGAGGCTCCTCATGTGTATGTCGGCCCCGAAGTGTAATCCCTTTTGTTCTTTCCCGGCGAATGAATCCCCCTTTCCGAATGTGGAAGGGGGATCTTTTTTAGGCTGGATTGACGAAATATGGGCAATATGCTATGATGAAAATGGAGAGAACCAAAAATTCTGTGAAAAAAGGAGATGCATATGATGGCTTATCCCAATGCCGCAGCAGGACTAAAAACACTGTACCAAGCCAGACTGGTAGGGTTGATCTCCATTGTGCTTGTGATCGTCCCCATTGTGCAGGTATTGGCAGTGGCTGCCATGCTGGTGGCGGCTTTTCTGGCCCTGGTGGGCCTGGCCCAGTGCCGTAAGGACGATAAAGGCTACCGCATTGCTTTTAATATGATTATTGCCAGTCTGGTTACGAACCTGGCCACCAACCTGGTTTCCGCTTATGCAGGGACCGAGGGGTTTGCCGGCATTTGCGGCAATATTCTATCGATCGCTACCGATGTATTATCACTGGCTTCGCTGTACTTTGTATGCATTACCACCAATCGCCTGCTGAAAGAGGTGGCCGCTGCGGAAAAACTGATTGACCGCGGGATCGTGGTGTGGAAGCTGAATGTGGTGTGGGCCATTATTCTCCTTGTGTGCTACCTGCTGCAGATGATCCCCGGCAACATCGCGGCCATCATTGCCGGATACCTTGCAATCTTTGCCCTGATCGCCCAAATTGTTGGCAGTGTGCTGTATATCCTGTATCTGCACAATGCTTACCGGGCTTTGGAAGCGGTCATTCCCCCGGAGGAACAGGTACAGCAAATGATGTAATAACATTTTGAGATAAAACAAACGGTTAATACAAATCGTATAGTAAAATGCATAGAAAAGGGCCTCCCAGATGGGAGGCCCTTAAACATATCTCTATTACAGAATGTGCGTTGCGTTGGCATCAAAGTGCACGCGGCACTCTTCCCCTTGCTGGAAGATGCGTTTATTCTTGGGGTTGTATTCGGTGAGCTTGACAAGCGTTTCGCCAACCCGAACGTGGTAATTCTGGTAAGAGCCCATGAAGCAGCTGACTTCGACCTTGCAGGGCAGACCGCGATCCTCGGTGAGGGTGGCGGATTCCGGACGGAGCACAACAGTGACTTCTTCGCCAACGGAAAGCGGGCGGCTGGCCTCTACGTGGGCCGTTTCTCCCTCAATTTCGATGGTAGCTGTGTTCCCTTCCAGCGCCAACACTTTGCCGCGCAGGAAGTTGGCTTCGCCGATGAAATCCGCAACAAACTCCGAAACGGGATGGAAGTAAATCTCCTGCGGGGTGCCAATCTGGGCAACGACGCCCTTATTCATAATGATGATCTGATCCGACAGCGCCATGGCCTCGGACTGATCGTGCGTAACATAGATGGCGGTAATGCCGACTTCCTGCTGAATGCGGCGGATTTCGGTACGCATGGAAACGCGCAGCTTGGCATCCAGGTTGGACAGGGGTTCATCAAACAGCAGCACGCCAGGTTCTACCACAAGGGCGCGGGCCAGAGCAACACGCTGCTGCTGGCCGCCGGAAAGCTGGTTGGTCATACGGCCTTCCATGCCGGTAAGCTCCACCAGATCCAGAATATGCATAACCTTTTCCCGGATCTCCTCTTTGGGGAGATGGCGCAGCTTGAGACCGTAGGCCACGTTATCAAAAACATTGTAGTGCGGCAGCAAGGCGTAGCTCTGGAATACCATAGCGGTATCGCGCTTATTGGGGGTCAATTCGTTGATGGGCTCCCCGCCAAGATAAATTTCGCCGGCATCGGGGCTCTCAAAGCCCGCGATCATGCGCAGAGTGGTGGTTTTGCCGCAGCCGGAAGGGCCCAGCAGAGTAACAAAACTGCCCGGGGTAATATCCAGATTGACATCATGGACGGCATAAAAATCCTTGCCGGTTTTGGGGTCTTGATAAATTTTGGAGATATTTTCGAGGCGGACGCCTTTTTTCACTTTTTCCATCAGTCAGTAACCTCCTTTATTTTCTTACTGGTACCAAAGTGCTTGATGAGGGTATTCATGAGCAGTACCGAACCGTAGGTGATGACGATAAGGATGGTAGCAAAGGCACAGGCCAGGCCATAGCTGCCCTTTTCGGCAAACTCATTAATCTGAACGGTGATGAGCAGGAACTGCGGGGTAACCAGCAGAATGATAGCAGAAATGGCGGTGATACTGCGGACGAACGAAGTAACCAGACCGCTGAAGAAAGAATCCTTGATGAGCGGGAGGGTGACGGTGGTAAAGACCTTGCCGCTGCCTGCGCCCAAATCGTAGGCGGATTCTTCGATGCTCTTATCGATCTGCCGCAGGGCAGAAATACCGCTGCGGGTACCGGTAGGCAGGCTGCGGACAATGAACACGATAACAAGTATCGCGCCCGTTCCGTAAAGCCCCTGCATAAAGCCGGTGCGGAAAACGCCATTGCCAAAGCCGCGGATATAACCGACACCCAATACCGTACCGGGCACCGCCATGGCCAGCATGGAAACGAACTCGATGAAGCCCTTGGTCTTGAAGTTCTTTTTGACTACCAGATAGCTGATAATCATGGAAAGCAGCGACGTAATGGGTGCTGCAATAAGCGACAGGACAAAGGAATCGGTGAAGGCCTGCAGGCCGTGATAGCGGGTGAAAATACGCTCGAACCACTTGAAGGTGAGGTGGAAGTCGTAACCCCAGGTATTGAAGAGGGCGCCGAACGGAACGCAGATATACATGAGGATGACGAATATGGCAATGGCACTGCACAGAACGGTAAGCGGTACACGCACGCTCTTATCGGTGATAAGCATACGGGCCCGGCTGGCTTTGCCGGTGAGGGTGGCCGCCGTTTTGCGTTCGAGGTAATACTTCTGCACCAGGAACATAACCAGCGTGATGGAAAGCAGCACAACTGCCATAGCCGCCGCGCCCACTTTATCGTAGGCACCGGTAATCTGCAGGTAAATGGTGGTGGCCAACGTATCGTAGCTGCCGCCGATAATCATGGGGTTAGCAAAGTCGGCAATGGATTCGATGAAAGAAACCAGGAATGCATTGCCAAGGCCGGGCAGCAAAAGCGGCAGGGTAACACTGGTAAATACCTTCCAGCGGGAGGCACCCATATCGCGGGCGGCTTCTTCCAGGCTGGGATCGATATTTTTGAGCAAACCACGCAGCATAAGGTAGCAAACCGGGAAGAAGGTCATAGTCTGTACAATGACGATGCCCCAGAAGCCATAAACGCTGTTATCGTAAATATGCAGCAGGTAACGGGTGATGATGCCCGACTTACCAAACAGCATAATGATGGACAAAGACAAAACAAAGGGGGGCGAAACGACCGGCAGCATGGAAACCACCTTGAACAGACCGCCCATAAATTTACCGCGCACTTTGACGTACACTTCAACATAGGCAAACAACAGGCCAATGAGAGCGGAGCCGATGCCGACCACAAAACCGACCTTGAGGGTATTGGTGATCGCGGTGCGGAAGGTCCACATATCAAAGATGCGCTTGAAAACGGAGAGGGTGAAGCCTCCCCCATCGGGAGAGATGAAGCTATCCACCAACAGAATAGCCAGTGGGTACAGAATAAACAGGGTGAGGAACGCGATCAATACGACGACGGTAGTCACCATAACGGGATCGGCAAAAAGCTTTTTGCGATCCAGGGCAGCGCCTTGTCGTTTTGTCATGTGGCTTCCTCCTTTCGCTGAAAAAGATGAAGAGAATGGCGAAAAAATGGTGAGGGGGACGGCTTTGCCCACCGTCCCCCTTTTTCATACTACTGAATGTTCAGTTTTGATGCAGGTACGGGAATTATGCAGTCTGGAAACGGTCATCCGCGGCAGCGCCGAGAGCATCAAAGATATCGGTGATGTACTGAGCGGTGTTCTCCTTGGCATCCTCGAAGTCATAATCCATAACATTGGTGGGATCCAGGCCGAATTCGGTAGCAGCCTCAGGCTGGGTAGCGTTATCCAGAACGAGGAACTGATAAGAACCGGTGCTGGCTGCCTGATTTACGCACTCGGGAGAGAGGGCATACTCAATGAACAGCTTGGCAGCATTGGGGTGCTTAGCGCCCTTGAAGATGGCGGTAGCGCCGATCTCGAAGGAGGTACCGGAGGACGGAATGATCAGGGAGATGTTCTTGTAGCCGTTGTCGAGGATCTGGGTGATACCATCATGCAGGAAGCCGATGCCGATGACGCACTCGCCGGAGCCGACATTCTTGGAGGGGCCGGAGCCGCTCTTGGTGTAAACTTCGATGTTCTTATCGAGGTCAACCAGATACTTGATGCCCTCATCGTGGCCGTACTTCTGGATCATGGTATTGAGAACCAGCTTGGCAGTACCGGCGGTATTGTAGTTGGACATCCAGATGAGACCCTTATACTCTTCCTTGAGCAGATCGGCCCAATCCTGAGGAGCTTCCAGACCCAGACGGGTCAGCTCATCGGTATTGACCATGAAGCCCAGGATACCCTGATAGATACCATACCAGTAACCATCGGCATCGCGGTACATATCGCCCAGCAGGTGCTTGGCATTCACAGCCTCATAAGCTTCCAGCAGGCCTTCTTTGGCCATCATGTTGTAGGGATCGGTGGTGCCGCCGAAGGAAACATCAGCAGAGGGGCTGCCGGCTTCTTCTTCGATCTTAGCCTGGATCTCACCGGTGGAAAGGCGCTGATAGTTCACCTTGATACCGAAGATCTTTTCGAAAGTGGTGCAGGCAGCAGAAAGATACTCTTCCTCGCAGCCGCCGTAAACGGTGAGTTCCCCTTCGGCCTGAGCAGCAGCGATGAGGTCTTCCATACCGGCAAAGCTCTCAGGATAGGTTTTGGTATCCTGCTGGCCGCCGTTGTTCTTGTCGCCGCAGCCGACCATCAGGGTAAGGACCATGATGACAGCAAGCAACATAGACAGTGCTTTTTTCATTTTGTTTCTCCTCCAAACTAAAGTGTCTTTTTATAATTACCGCCAAAGCGGAAATTACCGGCAGAAGGGTGGCCGCAGGCCACCTGTTCTATGCTAACTATTATAGACCTCTGTCTATTGTTTGTCAATTATGACAATGTAGACTATTGGAATGCTATTTATTTGGCTATTTTGCAAAATAATTAGGCAAAAAGTGCCGCCCTTTACAGAGAAGAGCGGCACAAGGGGGAAAATTATAGTTTTTTGGCGGCCCCACGGAAGGCGAGATCCAGCAGAATGACCACGGCAGTGACGCCGAGGAACACCAGGAACGCCGTAACATAGGTACCGGAGCCGGTCTGGATGGCGCCGACAATGGTAGCACCAAAGGAAGCGGGCAGCATGCTCATATTGGCGATGCTGAAGTTGGTGCCGTAATTTTGGGTACCGAAGCAATCGGCCGTGACGGTGGAGGTCATAGTGGGCATGCCGCCATAGGAGAAGCCGATGAGCAGCAGGCCGGCCACTGCCGGAATGGCCCCGCCGCCGCGCAGAGAGAAGAGCAGCAGCAGGCAGGAAAGGATGAAGCAGCCGACATCGGTGAGCATGGCGAAGGTGTTACCCTTTTTATCAAACAGGGTGCCGAACGCCAAACGGCCAAGGCCATTGCAGACCGACTGCAGCCCCACGACCAGTGCTGTGATGCCGGTGGCCACACCGGCTTCCACCGCGATGTAGCGGGAATGGCCGATGACGCCGGTGCCAATCATATTGGAACAGACGATGATGAAGAACAGCAGCCAAAAGGCAGCGGTCTTGACCATCTGGCCGGCGGTGTATTCCCTGCGGGTGGGAGCCGCCGCCGAACCGGCCGGAGCGGCCATTTGAGGATTGGGGACGACCCAGCGGCTGCCGATGAGAAGGACAACCAGTGTGGCCGCGCCCAGCAGCAGGTAGGCGGTGCGCCAACCCATGGCGGAATTGAAGAGGCGATCAGCAAGATTGCCCATGATAAGGGTGCTACAGCCGAAGCCCATAAGCAGTACGCCGGAGGCAAAGCCCTTTTTATCCGGGAACCAGCCCACCACGGTGCCGAGGACGGCATTGTAGGAGAAGCCGACGCCAAGACCGATGAGCCCGCCGTAGGAAATATACAGCAGCCACAGGCTTTGGGCGGTGATGCGGGAACAGAGGAAATAGCCCAGGAAGCACATCACCGCACCAATGAGGACGGTAACACGGGCGGAAAGCCTGCGGGTAACAAAGCTGCCGGCCAGGCCGCCGATGCAGAAGCAGGACATGACGATGGTGAAATTGAGACCCAGCTGCGCGCTGGTCCAGCCGAATTCCACCGGGAAGGGCGAGGAGAGGATACTCCAGGCGTAGATGGTACCGGTGAAGAGGAACATGATGCAGCCCGCAGCCAGAATAGCGGCACGGGTGGGCAGTTTACGCTCAGCCATAAATATGCGCGGTCTCCTCTCCACCGAGTACACGCAGGCAGCCATCGGCCAGGGCCTGCATCTCGTTTTCGCCGGGGACTACCACAAACTCGCCGAGGAAGCCGGCGTAATCCTTGACCATCTCACAGAAGGACTTGGAATAAGCGATGCCGCCGGTGAGAACAAAATAATCGACCTTGCCCTTGACGAGGACGGCCAAGCGGGCCAGCCCACGGGCAACGCCCAGGGCCATAGCCTCATAAACGAGCTGGGCATCGTGATCGCCCTCTTCGGCCATCTTTTCCACCACACGGCTATCGGAGGTGCCGAAATAGCTGGTGAGACCGCCCTGACGCTGCAGGAGCTTCATCGCGCCGTTATAATCCAGCTTATCCTTTTCAATTTTACGAACCATCAGATAATCGGGGATCAGGCCGGCACGCTCCGGGCTGAAGGGCCCTTCGTCATCGGAAACGATATCGATGATGCGGCCATTGCTGTGCAGGCTGAGGGTGATGCCGCCACCCAGGTGAGCGACCGCGACATTGCTGGAATAGTAGTCCACGCCCTTTTCGCGGCAGACCTTCATGGCAGCGGCGCGCATATTAAGGTTGTGGGCCTGGCCGACACGGCGGACATCCTTGAGGCCGGTCAAGCGAACCAGCTCCACAAGTTCATCAACGGTGACGGGGTCATAGATATAAGCCTTGACGCCAGCTTCATTGGCGATATCATAGGCGATAGCGCAGCCCAGGTTGGAGGCGTGGTGATTGATGGGCCGCTCTCGGAGGGCCTCAATGAGGGCGGGAGTGACCTCGTAAGCGCCGGAGGAAATGGTGGTAACTGCGCCGGTCTCCTCATTGACATAGGAGGGCAGCAGGCCGCCGCGGGCTACAACACCATCCAGCTCGGTGACCTTTTCGCCATGGGCGGCCAGGGCATCCCGGACCAGCTTGGTGCGCATATCCTTCTGATCATAGATCACGGCATATTTTTTGATCTCGGCGGTATCGTGCTCGATGCTCTCCTTCCAGACCTGCTCACCATCATGGTAGAAGGCGATCTTGGTGGAGGTGGAGCCGGGATTGATGACAAGAATCTTTTTCATGGGAGATATCCTCTTTTCTTCTGCGACTATTTGTTCAGTCCGGCCATCAGGCAGCCCAGCGCGATGGAACACAGCTTGGTCTCATCGTTATCGGCACGGCTGCACATGACAATGGGAGTATCGGTACCGACGATGACGCCGGCGGCCTTGGCGCCCAGGATATCGCCCAGGGTCTTACCCATGATGTTGCCGGCTTCAATATTGGGAACGATGAAGATATCGGCATCACCGGCGACCTCGGACTTGAAGCCCTTGACCTCGGCGCAGTGGGCAGAAACCGCCAGATCCATGGCGATGGGGCCTTCCACCAGGACATTGGGACCGAATTCACCGGCTTCGCCCAGCTTCTTCAGCTCAGCGGCATCCACAGTGGCGGGCATCTTGGGATTGACCTTTTCCTTGGCACAGAGCACAGCGACCTTGGGATTTTCGATCTCCAGAGCCTTGGCAACCGGCAGGCAGTTTTTGATGAGGCCGATCTTCTGCTCCAGGGTGGGATACAGCACCATACCGCCATCGCTGGTGAGCATGAGTTTATGATAGGCACCCAGAGTATCGAAGGTCATAACATGGCTGAGCAGGCCGTGGACCGGCAGACCGGTCTCCTTATTGAGAATGGCTTTGAGGAAGATGTTGGTATCCACAAGGCCCTTCATGAGGAAATCGGCTTTGCCCAGGCGAACCAGCTCGACAGCCTTGGCGCAGGCTTCGACCATATCATCGGCCTGGACCAGCTCGGCATTCCGGAAGGTGACGCCCTCCTTCTTCATTACACGCTCGATAGTGGGGATATCACCGACGAGAACGGGGCGGATCATACCAGCCTCCTCGGCAGCGGCCATGGCCTTGATGGTATCCGCATCCTGCGCGGCGGCGCCGGCCAGCACCATCGGCTCGCCCTGCTTTGCTTTTTCCAGCATCTGTTCAAAAGAAACGATCATTGAGAGTCCCTCCTGATATTTTTTAGGATCGCCCGCTATGGGCAGTGTTTTCCACCTACTATTATAGGAAAGGGAAATTAGCCTGTGAAATGCACCATTTGAATGACTGTTATTCCATCCTAAGGAATGACTATCATTCCAAAACAGCATTTCCTTTTTACATGTGGAAGGTGTATCATAAACTAATCGGAAGTCTCCTGGAGCGGGAGAGTTCCGGATAGGATTTGAACCGTTTCCTCATACTTCTCCTTATTTGGTTTTCCGGGGTGCCACACTTTTTTGTCAAGACACTACGACCTCCCAATGTCGATCGTCACTTTTACATGGCACACCCCTCCCCTGCCGGGCATTCTCCCCCGGCAGGGGATTCCTCTATATATGGATAAATCTTTTTGCGGAAAATGCATAAAAGGTATTTGTCGTTTGCAGCAAATTATGATAGAATAAATGTATACAGCATTGAATGCATCTTTTAAAAAGCGGTTGATTGTAAAATCAAGTTG
>DMMB01000093.1:0-12699 GCA_003453215.1 Oscillospiraceae bacterium
GGGGCGCCCGGAAGGCCCTGCTTCCCCGCAAAGTTCCGCGAAAGAATAAAGCCGGACAGCAACCCCGCTGTCCGGCTTTTTTGTTCTGCTCTTATTTTGACTTTATTTCTGCACCCGCCGCTTCCAGAGAACCGCCAGTACCAGTCCGCCAATGATAAAGATACCGCCGAGGGCACAGATGACATCGGCAAAGATGAGCGGGAACCGGAAGGCAGCAGACATCCCGCCCATGCCGCTCATACTGCCCCAGGAGCCCAGCATGCCCCACGCGCCGTTCTGCATGGAAAGCATGCTGCCGAAGCCGAAGCGTGCCAGCAGCCCCACCAGCAGGATTCCCAGCCCCTGTGCCGCTACGATGTAGCCGGCAATATAGCCTTTCTCTCGGAACAGCCGCCCGATATGCCGGGGCAGATGATCCAGCCATTCCGGGGTGGGGGCTGGCTGCCGCACCGTTTCTGCCTCGGTGTAGGGATTTGCCGCCGGCTCTTCTTTGCCCAGCAGCAGGGTATCGGTGGAAATGCCCAGTGCTGCCGCCAATGCAATGATACGTTCGGCATCGGGGGTGGCTTCGCCGGTCTCCCATTTGCTGATGGCCTGTCGGCTGACTCCCAGCCGTTCCGCCAGTGCCTCCTGCGAATAACCTGCCTGCTTGCGGTAATAGGCAATGCGTTCTCCCAGCGTCATATCGTTTTCTCCTTTCGGGTCGTTGGCTTATCTTACAACCCTATCATAGCGGAAAATACGGTGGCAGGCCACCGCCTTTCGTTGGATTTTCCGCAACCAACGGTTGCAAAGGGGCATTATACCTCAAAATCGAAGGCCGAACGGTCGGTCATTACCTCGTGTACAAAGTCAGAAGCCGCCACGTGCAGCGGATGGTTCTTGTAGTACTTCAGCGCCGCCAGATCATCAAAATCCGCCGTCAGGCACACATCATATTGGTGGCTGTTGCAGTCCCGGTCAATCCGCAGCCCATGCAGCCCCTCTATTTTGCCGTTCAGCCCTTCCAGCTTCTCCTTCATCCGCCGGGCGTTTTCCTCTTTATTTTCTTCTTTCAGGCGGTACATTACAATATGTCGTATCATATAAAATCACGCTCCTTTTCTTTCCCCAGTATAGCCGCCGCGTGGTGATACCGTCAAGCCCCGGTGCATAAAAATAGCAGAAGAAACGGCAAAGGGGGCGCAGCTTATGGCATGGTGGAAACGGCTTTTGGTGATGGCACTGGCGGCGATACTGCTGCTGGGGGCGGTTTGGTGGGGCAGCGGAAAAATTCTGCCGGCCATGCGCCGCCTTTCGGTTACGCAGGAGGTCAGACTCCCGGTGCTGATGTACCACGGCGTCCATTCCAACCCCAAAAAGGCAGGGGATTATGTCATCACCCCACAGGCGTTGGAGGAGGACCTCCTTTATTTGCAGCAGCAGGGCTACACCACCGTGGTGATGAGCGATCTCATCGCCTATGTGCAGCAGGGCACGCCCCTGCCGGAAAAGCCGGTCATGATTACCTTTGATGACGGTTACTATAATAATTATCTGAATGCCTACCCCCTGCTGCAGAAATATCAGATGAAAGCGGTCATCTCCATCATCGTGGGGGAAACCGATAAATACAGCGAATTAGAGGAAAATAAGGAAAACTACTCCCACATCACCTGGGATATGGTCAACGAAATGATGGAAAGCGGCCTCATCGAAATCCAAAATCACACCTATAATCTGCACAAAACCGGGAAGCCCCGCCGCGGGGCCGCCCAGCGTAAAGATGAAACCGCGGAACAGTATTTTGCTGCGGTAGGGGCCGATCTGCAAAAAGCCCAGGACCGCATCGAGGAAATGACCGGCTGGCGGCCCAATACCTTTACCTATCCGTTTGGCTCCTACAGCCGCCACAGCCACGAACTACTGGAACAGTTGGGCTTTGCCGCCTCCCTTGGGGTGGAGGGCAAACCCTGCTGCCTTACCCGGGATCCCTCCTGCCTTATCCGCATCCCGCGCTATACCCGCACCAGCCAAAAATCAGCGGAAGAACTGCTCTGCCATTTCTGGGATTGAGCAGGGGGCAGGCCGGGGCGACGCCGCGGGGGCCGGACTTTGTCCGGCGGCTGCGCCGCCCCTTACTTCGCAGCAGCTTTCCCCATTCAGCGCATATACCCACCCGGATTTCCACCCCTTGAAAAACCCTCCTTTTGGTGTATAATAGACTGCAGTAAATCCAAAGGAGGATACCGCCTTGCCAAAAGAGATCGTCGGTATCGGCGCAGCCAATGTGGATATCATGGGCGAAAGCGCCGCCAGACTGGTCATGGAGGACAGCAACCCCGGCACCCTTTCGGTTTCCGTGGGGGGCGTCACCCGCAATGTCTGTGAAAATACAGCCCGGTTGGGGCTGCCTACCCGCCTCATCACCACGGTGGGGGAGGATATGTACGGAGAAAAAATCCGCTCCTGGTGCCAGGAATGCGGCATTGCCACCGATAGTTTTATCACCCTGCCGGGGAAAAACAGCTCGTCCTATGTTTCCATTCATCGCAGCGATGGCGAAATGGCCGTCGCCCTCAGCGATATGCGTATTCTGCAGGAATTGACCCCCGCCCGGCTGGAACCCATGCGGGACAAGCTTTCGGCGGCTGCTGCTATCGTGGTGGATGGCTGCCTGCCGCAGGAAACGCTGCGTTATATTATCCGTACTTTCGGCGGAAATGTTCCTGTTTTTGCCGATCCGGTTTCCACCGCTTATGCCCGCCGGATGCGTCCGGTGCTGCGCGGCATCGATACCCTGAAGCCCAATCGGCTGGAAGCCGAAATTCTTTCCGGCCGCACCATTCGCTGCGAGGCGGATTACTTCCGCGCGGCGGAGGGAATTCTGGCACAGGGCGTGCGCCGGGTTATCATCAGCGCCGGTTCCCGCGGGAGCTACTATGCCGATGCCATGGGCCAGCGGTTGTGGAGCCGAACCCGTCCTCTGCAGCAGGTGGCCAATGCCACTGGTGCCGGCGATAGCTTTATGGCAGGCCTGCTGTACAGTATGCAGCAGCATTACTGGCTGGGGGATACCATCGATTTTGCCATGGGCGCGGCGCTGGCGGCACTGCAGGCCCGCACAACCATCAATCAGGAAATCACCCCGGAGCTGGTATGGCGACTGGTGCAGGAGCAAAAGCGCCCCCGCACGCCGGTCACGCCTACCGGCATTGCCGGCCGGCAATAGGGCACCCAATACCTCTTTTGTGATAGATCCAAGAGGGGAAAAGCAGCTTGTCACCGATTCGTTCGGCGGTATGTGTAAAAACACACCGCCGGGCGTTTTATTTTTCGGCAAAATCGTGCTTGCATTAAGTATACTAAAATGGTATAGTATAATCAATCGGAAATAAGAATAGCATTAATTTGAATAAACTCTTGTTAAACTATTGACAAGTTGTGAGAAGTAGAATACAATAAGGACGACAATAAAGGCGCTTCCTGTGCATTGTTCACAAGCCTTGTGAAAATTGTGACTAAAACTAAGCAACCTGCACAAGAGCGCCCGAATCGATACGAGAAAATGATTTAGGAGGTAACGTAACATGCGTAGCGAATGGAAAGAATTTAAAGGCGGCCGTTGGGAGACCGAAATCGATGTCCGTGATTTTATCATGAACAACTATACTCCCTATGATGGCGATGACAGCTTCCTGCAGGGCCCCACGGCCGATACCACTGCTCTGTGGAACGAAGTGCTGGAGCTCTCCAAGAAAGAGCGTGAGGCCGGCGGCGTACTGGATATGGATACCAAGGTTATTTCCACCATCCTCAGCCATGGCCCCGGCTACCTGGATAAGGAGAAAGAGACCATTGTCGGTTTCCAGACCGATAAGCCCTTCAAGCGCGCCCTTATGCCCTATGGCGGTATCCGTATGGCAAAGCAGGCCTGCGAAGATAACGGCTATCACCTCGATCCCGAAGTAGAAGAGTTCTTCACCACCCACCGCAAGACCCACAATGCCGGTGTATTTGATGCCTATACCCCCGAAATGCGCGCCTGCCGCAGCAGCCACGTCATCACCGGTCTGCCCGATGCCTATGGCCGCGGCCGTATCATCGGCGACTATCGTCGTGTTGCTCTGTACGGTGTAGATCGCCTCATTGAGGACAAAGAGTTCCAGAAATCCACCACCCCCAGCGTTATGCTGGCCGATGTCATCCGTGACCGCGAAGAGCTTTCCGAGCAGATCCGCGCCCTGAAAGAGCTGAAAGCGATGGCCGGCATCTATGGCTGCGATATTTCCAAGCCTGCCACCAACGTACAGGAAGCCATTCAGGCCGTTTACTTCGCTTATCTTGCTGCCGTTAAGCAGCAGAACGGCGCTGCCATGAGCCTGGGCCGCACCTCCACCTTCCTCGATATTTATGCCGAGCGCGACCTGCGCAACGGTGTCTTTACCGAAGAGCAGATCCAGGAGTTCGTTGATCACTTCGTGATGAAGCTGCGTTTGGTCAAGTTTGCCCGTACTCCCGATTACAATAACATCTTTGCCGGCGACCCCACCTGGGTCACCGAGAGCCTGGGCGGCATGAGCACCGATGGCCGTCACATGGTCACCAAGATGAGCTATCGTTATCTGCATACGCTGGATAACCTGGGCGCTTCTCCCGAACCCAACCTCACCGTTCTGTGGAGCCATAACCTGCCCGCCAACTGGAAGAAGTTCTGTGCCGAGATTTCCATCAAGCACTCCGCCATCCAGTACGAGAACGATGACGTTATGCGTCCTCTGCATGGCGATGACTACGGCATTGCCTGCTGCGTCTCCTCCATGCGCATCGGTAAGGAAATGCAGTTCTTCGGCGCCCGCGCCAACCTCGCCAAGTGCCTGCTGTACGCCATCAATGGCGGCGTCGATGAAATGACCGGCAAGCAGGTCGGCCCCAAGTATCGTCCCATCACCTCCGAATACCT
This sequence comes from Oscillospiraceae bacterium, assembly GCA_003453215.1. Taxonomy (GTDB): domain Bacteria; phylum Bacillota; class Clostridia; order Oscillospirales; family Ruminococcaceae; genus Angelakisella. Next base: position 4,943 of record DMMB01000093.1, read on the forward strand.
CGATTACGATGAGGTTATGGAAAAATATATGGATATGATGAAGTGGCTGGCCGGCGTTTATGTCAATGCCCTGAACATCATCCACTATATGCACGATAAGTATTGCTATGAGTCCCTGGAGATGGCTCTGCACGATAAGGAAGTCACCCGCTGGTTCGCTACCGGCATCGCCGGCTTCTCCGTCGTCACCGACTCCCTCTCCGCCATCAAGTATGCCAAGGTTAAGGTCATCCGCAATGAGCAGGGCCTGGCCGTGGATTATGAGGTAGAGGGCGATTATCCCAAGTACGGCAATGATGATGACCGCGCAGATGAAATCGGCAAGGACATCCTGCACCGCTTCATCAATTATATCCGCGAATATCCCACCTATCGCAACGGTATCCACACCACCTCTATCCTTACCATCACCTCCAATGTCAGCTATGGTAAGAATACCGGTTCTACCCCCGATGGCCGTAAGGGCGGCGAGCCTTTCGCTCCCGGCGCCAACCCCATGCATGGCCGCGATAGCCATGGCGCCGTTGCTTCTCTGGCTTCTGTTTCCAAGATCCCCTTCATGGATTCTCAGGATGGTATCTCCAATACCTTCTCCATCGTTCCCGATGCCCTGGGTAAGAATGATGACCAGCGTGTAACCAACCTCGTTGGCCTCATGGATGGCTATTTTGGCAAGCATGCCCACCACCTCAATGTTAACGTGCTGAACCGCGAAACCCTGCTGGATGCACAGGCTCATCCCGAGCTGTATCCGCAGCTGACCATTCGTGTTTCCGGTTACGCTGTCAACTTCATCAAGCTGACCCGCGCCCAGCAGGATGAGGTTATCTCTCGTACTTTCCACGAGAGAATGTGATCCGAATATGTCGGAAATGACAGGGCGTATTCACTCCCTCGAAAGCTTTGGTACCGTGGATGGCCCCGGAATTCGCTATGTGGTGTTTTTCCAGGGCTGTCCCATGCGGTGCCTGTACTGCCACAATCCCGATACCTGGGAGATGGCAGGCGGCACCGAAATGACTGCCGATGAGATTATCGAAAAGATTACCCGCAACCGGGAATTCTACACCTCCGGCGGGATTACCGCCACCGGTGGGGAACCGATGCTGCAAATCGATTTTCTGACCGAGCTGTTTACCAAAGCCAAGCAGAACGGGATCCACACGGCGCTGGATACCTGCGGCATCCTGTTCGATCCCGCCCATACCGAAAAAGTCGATCGGCTGATGGCAGTTACCGATTTGGTGCTCCTCGATATCAAGCATATGTTTGATGAAGAGCACAAAAAGTTGACCGGCCACAGCAATGCGCGGGTCTTCGCCTTTGCGGAGTATCTTAAAAGGATCGGAAAACCGGTATGGATTCGCCACGTCGTGGTGCCGGGCATTACCTTCCAGCGGGAGGAATTGCTGGCGCTGGGACGCTACCTGAAGACACTGACCAACCTGGAAAAGCTGGAAGTGCTGCCTTACCATTCCATGGGTAAGGTTAAGTACGAAAGTCTGGGGATCGAATATCCCCTGCTGGATACCCCCCAGCTGACCAAGGCAGAAGCCGCCCAGGCGGAAGCGATCATTCGGGAAGGAATGGGCGGATAATTTCATTTGCCTTCCTCTTTATTCTTCTTTCATTTTCTCTCTAAAGGAAAAAGTCCTCCGCAAACGCGGGGGACTTTTTCCTTTTCCCTATTCGGTTTCCAATATCCAATATAATATAGCGTTAAGCAAATGCGGTGAACAGCCCATAGGCAATGCCTCCGGTGATAAAACCGCTTACCAGCACACCGGCCATTATAATAAGGAAAGCCTGCACAATGCGCATCCGCAGCACCGCCGCCACCAGCGAACCGGTCCAGGCACCGGTACCGGGCAGGGGAATGGCCACAAAGAGGAACAGCCCCCATTTTTCGTACTGCCCTATCTGGGCGGCCTTTTCATCGGCGCGGCGGATCATTTTCTGAAAAAATCCGCCGATGTGGGGCAAAGTAGAAAATGCCACCAGAATTTTTTTGGCAAATAAAATAAGGAAAGGCACCGGCAGCAGATTGCCCAGCACGCAGGTGAGGTACACCTGCCAGAAGGGCAGCCCCATGGCCGCCCCAGCCGGAATGCCGCCCCGCAGCTCCACTACAGGCAGCATGGATATGCAGAAGAGATAAAACCATTTATTTTGCAGCAGGTTTTGGAACATTCGTATCAGGTCCCTTTTGTAAAAAACTGTCTTGCCCGCATACTGGCGGGCTTTTGGGGCGGCTTCCTGCGCACGCGCGCGGGTGCCCGTGTGGCCTTTGCCGCTTCATTTTTTCCATTATAGCACAGGGTTAGCACTCTGCAATCAAGACTGCGAAAAATAGTTGTAAAATATTTGTGAACCCTATTGACAATCGTAAAAAAGGGAGTACAATAATAATCGTTAGCACTCGGAGCGAGTGAGTGCTAAAAAGGAGGGAGCAAAATGGAACTGGATCCCAGAAAAAGCAGGATCCTCCGCTGTGTGGTAGAAAGCTATATCCGCACTGGGGAACCCATCGGCTCCAAGATGATTGCTGCCATGCTGGAAGATACCGTTTCTTCGGCAACCGTCCGCAATGATCTGGCTTACCTGGGCGAACAGGGCTACATCGAACAGCCCCACACCTCGGCCGGCCGCATCCCAACCCACCGTGGTTTGCGCTACTATCTGGATCACCTGATGGTGCCGCAGCCTTTGGAGGAGGCCACCCGCAGCGAGATTGATGCGTTGTTCAATTACTGTGATCCCGATCCCGACCGGGTGCTGGAAGGCGCCACCAAGATGTTGGCCCGGGAAACCGGCTGCTTTGCCATTTCCACCACCATCTCCCGCCAGAGCCTCTTTGTCAAGCGCATCGAGATCATTCCGGCAACCGCCCACACCGTTGTCATCCTGCTGCTGTGCAGCAACGGCATGGTGAAAAACAAGGTGTGCCGGGTTAATTTCAACCTGACCCCCAATGTGGTGGATTTCTTTCAGAACTTCGCCAATGGCCGTTTGGCCGGGCGCAGCCTCAATGAAATTACCGCGCAGTATATCAATTCGATGGCCTTTACCCTGGGCGAGCACACCGATATTTTTGCTCCGCTGCTGGCTGCCATCTATGAATTGTGCCGGGAAGCCTGTGAGGGTGCCCTGTACCGCAGCGGCACCGGCAATCTGCTGGAACACCCCGAACTGAGAAACGTTGCCGACCGGTTGTACCGCCTTCTCGATTCCCGCGAGGAAATGCTGCGGATCATCGGCAGCCGGGAAAACGATTTGTTTGTCAGCGTGGGGCGGGAAAATGCCCGCTCCGAAATGGAGAATTCCTCCATGATCGTTGCCCGCTACCGCATTGGTGAAGATTCCATCGGCGCCCTGGGGCTGGTTGGCCCCGTCCGGATGGACTACGCCCGGTTCATCCCCCATGTGGAGTATTTTGCCGGGATGCTGAGCCAGATGCTGAGCGATACACTGAATAACGGCCTGTAAACCGCGAAAGGAGAGAGACCCTGTGGAACAGGAAAACAAAAATACCACCCCGGAGGAAGGGCTGATGACCGAGGAAACGGTGGAAACCGCTGCCGAAGAAACAACCGTCCCGGAGCAGAAAAAAGGCAAAAAGAAAAAGAGCCGGGAAGCGGAAGCACTGGAAAAGTGCGAGGCCGAAAAAAAGGAGCTGGAGGACAGATACCTCCGCCTGATGGCCGAGTATGAAAACTACCGCCGCCGCACCCAGAAGGAACGCGAAAATGTTTATCCCGATGCAGTGGCCAATACCCTGAAAGAGCTGCTGCCGTTATTGGATAATCTGCAGAGAGCGCTGGATACCCCCTGTGCCGATGAAAGCTATATCACCGGCATCAAGATGATCCAGACCGGCTTTGAAGAATATCTCAAGAAGATGGGCGTCGAGACCTTCGGCAAGGCCGGAGATCCCTTCGATCCCAATCTGCACAATGCCGTCATGCACATCGAGGATGAAACCCTTGGTAAAAACGTGGTGGCACAGGTTTTCCAGAGCGGTTATCGCCGAGGAGACCGCATCCTGCGGCACGCTATGGTGCAGCAGGCCAATTAAATCAAGTCAGCAATTCCAATTCATATAAATCAATCAAACCAATTCACAGCAGAGTTTAGGAGGAATAGATTATGAGTAAGATTATCGGTATCGACCTTGGTACTACCAATTCCTGCGTAGCCGTTATGGAAGGCGGCGAAGCCGTCGTTATCCCCAACAGCGAGGGCGCCCGTACCACCCCTTCTGTTGTCGCATTCAAAGATAGTGAGCGTCTGGTTGGCCAGGTTGCCAAACGTCAGGCCATCACCAATCCGGATAAGACCATTTCTTCCATCAAGCGCCACATGGGCACCGATTACAAGGTAAACATTGATGGCAAGCAGTATACCCCTCAGGAAATTTCCGCTATGATCCTGCAGAAGCTGAAGACCGATGCCGAGGGCTACCTGGGTGAAAAAGTAACCGAAGCGGTTATCACCGTTCCCGCCTACTTCACCGATGCTCAGCGTCAGGCCACCAAGGATGCCGGCCGCATCGCCGGTCTGGAGGTTAAGCGTATCATCAACGAGCCCACCGCGGCTGCTCTGGCCTATGGCATCGATAAGGAAAATGAGCAGAAGATCATGGTTTACGATCTGGGCGGCGGCACCTTCGATGTTTCCATCATCGAAATGGGCGACGGTGTTCAGGAAGTTCTGGCCACTGCCGGTAACAACCATTTGGGCGGCGATGACTTTGATGAGCGTCTGCTCAATTACATGGCCGATGATTTCCAGAAGACCAATGGCATCGACCTGCGCAAGGATAAGATGGCGCACCAGCGTCTGAAAGAGGCTGCAGAGAAAGCGAAATGCGATCTTTCCAGCATGACTCAGACCAATGTGAACCTGCCCTTCATCACGGCAGATGCCACCGGCCCCAAGCACTTTGATATGACCATTACCCGCGCCAAATTCAATGAGCTGACTGCCGACCTGGTGGAAGCCACCATGGGCCCGGTTCGCAATGCTCTCTCCGATGCAGGCCTCAAGCCTTCCGATATTGGTAAGGTGCTGCTGGTTGGCGGCTCCACCCGTATCCCCGCTGTTCAGGAAGCCGTTAAGAACTTCATGGGCAAAGAACCCTTCAAGGGCATCAACCCCGATGAATGCGTAGCGCTGGGTGCTGCTCTGCAGGGCGGTGTTCTCACCGGCGATGTGAAGGGCCTGCTGCTCCTGGATGTTACTCCTCTGTCCCTGGGCGTAGAGACCCTCGGCGGCGTTATGACCAAGGTCATTGAGCGCAATACCACCATCCCCACCAAGAAGACTCAGATCTTCACCACGCCGGCCGATGGCCAGACCACGGTAGAAGTTCATGTTCTGCAGGGTGAGCGTGAAATGGCAGCCGATAACAAGACTCTGGGCAACTTCCAGCTCACCGGTATCCCCGCGGCTCCCCGCGGCGTTCCGCAGATCGAAGTAACCTTCGATATCGATGCCAACGGCATTGTCCATGTATCCGCTAAGGATCTGGGCTCCGGCAAGGAAACCGGCATCACCATCACCTCTTCCACCAATATGAATAAAGATGATGTAGAGCGTGCCGTAAAGGAAGCCGAGCAGTATGCTGCTGAGGATAAGAAGCGTCGTGACGCCATCGATACCCGCAACAATGCCGACCAGATTGTGTACCAGACCGAAAAGACTGTAAAGGATCTGGGCGATAAGATCTCCGCGGACGATAAGGCCACCATCGAGAAAAAGACCGAGGCCGTAAAGGAAGCGCTGAAAGGCACCGATGATGAGATGATTAAGGCTGCCACCGATGACCTGGCCAAGACCTCTATGGAGATCTTCGGCAAGGTGTACCAGTCCAATGCCGGCGCTGCCGGTGCGGCAGGCCCCGATATGGGCGGTGCAGCCGGTGCAGGCGCAGCCCCCGATGACGGCGTAGTAGATGCCGATTACCGCGAGGTAGACGATAACTAAGCAAAAAGAACAAGGTTCGATAAAAGGGGCGCGCAGAGGCAGTTTTGCCGCTGCGCTGCCTTCGCTTGATAAGGGCACACCCCTTTCCTAGGCGAAGGGACTCTTCTTGCAGAGGATAAAACGGTTTTCTCTGCAAAATTCTGCGACGAAGGGTGAGAATATTGGCAGAGAAAAGAGATTACTATGAAGTGCTGGGCCTGCAAAAGGGTGCCAGCGAAGAGGAAATAAAAAAGGCCTTCCGCCAACTGGCAAAGAAGTACCACCCCGACCTGAACCCCGGCGATAAAGAAGCCGAGGCCAAGTTCAAGGAGGTCAACGAGGCGTACGAGGTGCTCTCCGATAAGGAGAAGCGCCAGCGGTACGATCAGTTTGGCTTTGCCGGGGTAGACCCCAGCTATGGCGGCGGCGCGGCCGGTGGAGCAGGCGGCTTTGGCGGCGGCTTCGGTGGCTTTGGCGATCTGGGCGACCTGTTCGGCGATATCTTCGGCGGGGGCGGCTTTGGCGGCTTCGGCGGCGGCCGGGTAAGGGATCCCAATGGGCCCATCCGCGGCGAACACCGGGAAGCGGAAATTACCATCTCCTTTATGGAGGCGGTAAAGGGCAGCACCCGGGAGATTAAAGTTTCCCGCCTGGAAAACTGCAGCGAATGCGGCGGCAGCGGCGCCAAGAAGGGCACCAGCCCCGAAACCTGCCCCGATTGCCACGGCACCGGTCAGGTAACGGTACGCCGCCAGACGGCCATTGGCGTGATGCAGATGCAGCAGCCCTGTTCCCGCTGCGGCGGCCGGGGACGCATCATCAAGGAACCCTGCCCCAAGTGCGGCGGCAAGGGCCGCGTCAAGGTCAGCAAGAACGTAACCGTCAATATCCCTGCCGGCATTGATGACGGCCAGACCGTTGCAGTGCGCGGCCAGGGCGACAGCGGCCGCAATGGCGGCCCTGCCGGCGATCTGCGCGTGACCGTAAATGTCCGTCCCGATCCGCTGTTTGAGCGCGATGGCTATGATATCTGGTGCGAAATCCCGGTAACCTTTGCCCAGGCAGCCATGGGCGATGACATTGTGGTGCCCACCGTAGATGGCAAGGTAAGCTACCATGTGCCGGAAGGCACCCAGAGCGGGACGGTATTCCGCCTACGGGATAAGGGCGTACCGGCCCTGAATGGCCGTGGCCGCGGTGACCAGTATGTGCGTGTGGTGGTGGAAGTGCCCAAGAGCATGACCAAGGCCCAGAAGGATAAGCTGCGCGAATTTGATGCGGCGCTGGGCGATAAAAACTACCAGAAGCGCAAGAGCTTTGCTGAGCGCCTGAAGGATTGTTTTAGCGATAAAGGCGATAAGTAAAAAGATTGCGAAAAGGGAGCCTGCCGCCGGCAGGCTCCCTTTTACGGCAGAAGAAACAAAAACTCCCCCGCAGGGCTTTGGCCTTACGGGGGATACTTTTTTATCCGATTTGTTTTATGAGCCAATCCAGCAGCCCGGTGGATTGCAGGAACAGGATCAGCATCATAAGCGGGGCGATGTAGCGGATCATGACCACGTAAAGCCCCTTGCGCCGGAAGAGATCCCCGCTGCGTTCCATTTCGGAGATGACGTATTCCGGCTTTTTAACCCACCCGATGAGGATGGTGGAAAGCAGGGCGATGAGCGGCATCATAACGCTGTTGCTGATGTAATCCATAATATCCAGAAGCTGTCCCACGGTACCGTTGGGAAGTGCTGCCTCCACATAAAAAGCACTGTAGCCCAGCGCAATGACCGCGGATGCTGCCA
>DMMB01000093.1:12869-12997 GCA_003453215.1 Oscillospiraceae bacterium
AAATAGAACAGGCTGTACCCCAGGGCAATCACCGCCGAAGCCGCCAGGTAGAGGATCGAAAGGATCAGCACTGCTTTTTTGCGGCTGATATGGAAGATTTCTACACAGTTGGCGGTGATGGATTCCAG
>DMMB01000006.1:0-156 GCA_003453215.1 Oscillospiraceae bacterium
GGCGGCCGTACCGTTGGTTCCGGAGTTGTTATCGAGATCGAGGAATAATTCCGAGAGCTGCGCAAATATTAGCCAAATAAAAGAGAGTGTCCCGATGAGGGGCACTCTTTTTTGTGTGTGGTGAAAAGGAGGGGCGCCCGCTCCGCGGGCGCCCCT
>DMMB01000006.1:403-8476 GCA_003453215.1 Oscillospiraceae bacterium
GGGCGCCCCGGGTGGGGGAAAAAGAAAAGGCTCCCCGCAGAGGAGATCCAAGGATATTCATATGGATTAAGGAAATTTTACAGCACAAGGCTGAGAGCCAGCAAGAGCTGACCTACATAATAGGTGGTGAGGTTAGCAAAACGTACCCAACGAGGACACTTGCGACGGGTGTAGAAGTAGAGGGGAAGCATGAGAAGATCGGAGATAAGGAACAGGGTAACGCCGGTACCCAAGGCCCAGCCATTTAGGGGGCAGGAAATGCTAAGGAGCGGAGACCAGGTGATGCAGTTGATGGCCAGATGAAGCCCGACCGAGAACATAAGGGTGACAACGATATAATAGAAAACGCCGGCTGGCCGGGTATGACGGCTGAAGTGGAAAGAGGGATGCCGCGTGATGCGTAGCATGGCCAGCATGGCAAGAATGGGCAAAATGAAGTGGTACCACTGCATAGGGCAGAACTGGGTGAAAAACAGAAGGTAGAAAACATGAGCAATGGAAAAGAAGCCAACGCCGGCCATACCGGAAACGGAATGAGAAGCACCGGAGGGACCATAACGGTTATTGGCAACGCCAATGGCAATATCCCCGAAGGTGGCCAAGCAAAATGCAATCAGCAGTGGCCAGTAGCTATTCATGCTCAGGGCGGAGTGACGCCAGGCGACAACCGATATGACAACAAAGAGGATACTATTGATGGCCTTAAACAAGGTGTAATTGTGAAAGAGCCGCGGCGTATAGGCGACCGTAAGCAGCGCAACCAGCCAAATGATGTAGAACCCGGAAAGAATGAGAAACAGTGTTGCCATAGAATACTCCTTTGGGGGTGAAGGGTGAGAGGGGGAAAGGGGGCGAAGCGCCAGGCGCCCCGCCCCCTTATTCAGGCTACTAATTCAGTTCGAATCAGGCATCTTCGAAGCCGGTGAAAGCTACGATACGAGAGATGCAGGACTCGCCGCCAACCAGTCTCCAGGGGAAGCAGCCGATGACGCAGCGCTTGTTGGAGAGCTGATCGATGTCGCCGCCCAGGCACTCAGCGTGAATGCACTCATAGGGCTGGCAGAACAGCTGGATGTGCATGGCCTGATACTGCTCGGGCCAAGGATACATCTCCTGCAGGGTCTTGCCATACTTCTCCTGCATGTACTTGTCGCACTTAGCAGCATCCATGGGGCACCAGTCACGAATCTTGGTGTTCATGGGATGGTCAGCAGAACCGCAGTCAACGCCGATCCAAGCGATCTTCTTATCCTGGCACCACTTAACGAAGCTCAGGGACGGACCGGGGTGACGAACCATGTAACGCTGCTCATCGGCCTCGGGGGAATCCCAGCCATACTTATGATAACCAGTGTTGATGATGAGGATATCGCCCTCACGAACTTCAACGCGCTCCTCGATCATTTCGGGAGTGTAGATGCCGAAGTCTTCGCAGCAGGGAGCATCGGTCAGGTCAACAACAACGCCGGGACGAACCAGCTTGGTCAGCTCGAGCTGATCAACGGTACGACCGGAGGTATCGAAATGCAGAGGGCCATCCAGGTGGGTACCAACATGGTTGGAGTGGGTGAGGATCTGGCCGTTAGCGCCGTTGGAAGACAGGCGCTTGAAGAACTTCATCTGTACGGGCTCATAGGTGGGCCAGGGGGGGCAGTTTACGCCGATCGGGATAGACAGATCATAAATCTTAACATCAGACCACTTAGACATAGTGTTTTTCCTCCTAAATATTTGTTTATGTTTTGTGGCGGGGGAGAGGGAAATCCTCTCCCGGCGCCGAAACAACTTGGGTTATGTGAGAGAATCAGCCCTCAGCATACTTGGCTACGAAAGCCTCGATTGCCTGCTCGAAGCACTCCATGGGGGGATGTACTACGCCGGCGCCAACCTGGCCAACACCACGACGGTTGCAAGCAATACCAGTGTTGATGACAGGACGGATACCAGTCTCGATGACCTTGCGGATATCGATACCGGTAGCAGAACCACGGAAGCCCAGAGCTGGGATCTGATAAGCAGTGCCTTCGCCTTCGGTGATCTCGTACATCTCGGTGGAGTACTTGATGGAATCGGCAACGGTGCCGCCTACGAACTTAACGATAGCGGGAGCAGCAGCCATGCAGAAACCGCCGATGCCGGTGGTCTCGGTGATGCAGCTATCGCCTACGTCGCGGTTAGCATCAGCCTCGGTGAAGCCGGGGAAGTAAAGACCCTCAACCTTCTCGGAGGTGTAGTGGAACCACTGGCCGGGCAGACCAGCAACGCGAACACCAAACTCGGTACCATTGCGGCACATGGTGTAAACCAGGGAGCAGTACTCAATACCCTCGATGGCATCCATGGTGCACTTGCAGGCGGGCATGGTGAGGTTCAGCCAGGTGTGGTCGTTGGAGTTCAGGAACTCGAGAGCACGAACCTTGACATCCTGATCGAAGTGAGTCTTAACAATGGCGGGAGCCAGCTCACGGATCAGCAGGGAAGTACCAGCGCGGTTACGGTTGTGGCCGTCGTCGCCCATCTGCAGCTCCTGAGCGATGAGAACCTTCAGGTCGATCTCGCCGCGGATTTCCAGAGCTTCCTTGATGACGGGATAGAACTCATTGCGCAGCCAGTGCAGACGAGTGATAACGGACTCATCATAGGCACCGAAACGCAGAACCTTGCCCAGACCCTCATTGAAGGTGCAGTAAGCCATGTTGCCATAGGCCTTGTTGACTACTTTCCAAACAGGCATGGAGTAGGAAACGATACCGCACATGGGGCCAACAGCGTTGTGATGATGGCAGGGATCGAAGGTGATCTCGCCGGAAGCAGCCAGTTTCTCAGCCTCTTCGGGAGTCTCTGCCAGACCCTCATAGATGAGAGCGCCGATAACAGCACCCTTGGTGGGGTCACACATATTCTCCCAGGTTACGGGAGGGCCGGAGTGCAGGATGGTCTTTTTGGTCATGCCGGGGATGTCTTCGCCAGCAGTGCCAACGCCGATCAGAGTAGGCTGAGCGCCCAGAATGCGCTTCAGAGCTTCGGCATTAGCGGCATTGATTTTCTCGCCCAATGTCATTGTTTTTTCCTCCTAAATATGTTATTTAGAACAATCACCTTCCCGCGATGGGCGGGAAAGGGTAATTACTTCAGCATACCCAGCATGCCGGCCAGTTTCTTGTTGCCGCCAGCTACGGGTTTCCAGTCAACGTGGATAACTTCGATATCCTGGGTGCCTGCTTCCTTCTGGGAGAGCATATCCTGATAGAAAGTCTCGACGCCGATGTTGACCATGTGGAGCTTTTCTCCGAACAATTTATTGATCTGATGCATTAATACTTACCTCCATTCAGCTTATCCAGCATATGGTGTACCAGGTAGGTGGACTGAGCGTTGGAGCGAACGACGATAGCGCCGGCAGCTTCCAGCTGCTTGCGGGTCTCGGTCAGGTTCTGGGGGTCACCCTCTGTACCTACGATGGAGCAGATAGCGGAGATGTAACGGCCCTCGCTCGCAGCGATCTCCTTCGCCTTGGCAATAGCAGCGGAGAGTTCTTCGGCGGGGTTGGCATTGGAGCCGTAGCCGATAACGCAGTCGCACTGCAGAATAGCCAGCGTGGGATCGTGAGCATCGCGCAGAATACGCTCGCAGCGCAGGGTCAGGTCGATCATCGGGTGGGGTTTACCCTCGGTGAATTCGTCCTCACCAAAGTCGATGCAGGTGTTTTCCTTATACTCAGCGGTCAGAGGATTCTCGATCTTATCCTCGGGCTTGAGGGGGATATTGGAATAGATGTGACCCAGCTTACCGATGGAGAGCTTCATGGACTCATCGGCCAGAGTACCGCCGGAGAAGAAGCCGCGATAGTACTTCTGGGTGGGAGCCATCTTGGAGGTCTCACGCTCGATGAGAGCTTCCAGCTCATCCTTGGGCATATCAATATCCAGCATATCAGCGGGAACGGGCTCGCCCTTGGAGAGAGCAACTGCCTTGCGGGCAGCATCTTCCAGGTTGTAAGCAGCGGTCAGGCCGTACTCCTTGGGGAGGTTGGGATCGCCGCCGATGAAGTCTACAACAACAGGCTTGATGTGATCGTTGCACTCCTTAGCGATGGCCAGGATCTCTTTGGCAACGTGATCCGCGGGCGGCTTGGAGAGCATGATGATAACTTTGGTATCGGGATCCGCGATGAGGGCATTGAGGCACTGCTTGAACATCAGGCCGCCGATTTCTGCCTTCAGGTCACGACCGCCGGTGCCCAGAGCCTGGGTAATACCGGAACCAAGCTGATCGATGAGGATGGTGAGTTCCTGAGTACCAGTACCGGAAGCGCCGCAGATACCGATCGGGCCCTTGTGGATAACATTGGCGAAAGCCAGGGGCAGACCGTTAACAACAGCAGTACCGCAGTCGGGGCCCATCATGAGCAGTTCCTTGGAAACGGCGTATTCTTTCAGCTTTTTCTCTTCTTCCATCGAAACGTTATCGCTGAACAGCATAACGTTGATGTTCTTGTCGAGAGCGTCCTTGGCAACATCATAAGCATGACGGCCGGGAACAGAGATGAGTGCCAGGTTGATCTTGGGATCAGCCTTGAGGGCGGAAGTGAGGGTGGGGGGATAGTACGCAGCGCTGCGGCTCTCCTCTTTCTTGTTCAGCTGCTCTTCCAGTGCTTTCAGAGCGGCTGCCTCGGCTTCTTCGTTTTCGCAATCCAGTGCTACGAAGAAATCGTTGGGGGTGATGGCTTCCAGTTCGGGGCTGGAAAGACCGGTAACCTTGGCAATGTCAAGGTTCAGATCGGTGCCCATGCCAACCAGAGCTTCCTTAATGCCCGGGACCTTCTTCAGCTCTTTGGAGATGATCATCAGGGTAATGGAGTCATAGTAGGTGTTGGGTTTGATTTGCAGACTAACCAATGCCGTTTCCTCCTAATTCGGATAAATTTTTCTGTCCAAAATATATCCCGGTAAGAATATCTGTACCGGACGTCTCGCCAAAGGCGATAACATTCATCGCAGCAGACGGTAGCCGCAGCGATAGGACACGAGAGTAAAGTGTTCGGATGAGGGTAAGAACATCCGAGGATAGCTGCCCTTTGGCAGCCTGCCGCAGGAATGCGGCGCTGATGAGATTGGTGCGGGGGGCGGCCCGTTCGGCCATAGCGGCGGTGAGGGCCAGCCCTTCAGGTTCTTCTCCGCGGGCGATGGCAGTCGCCAGAACGGCTGTCATAACGCCGCACAGGAAGTCATCCGCGGAGGGAGTAAGCCCGATGCCGCAGCCGGCGATGGAATAAGCAGCTTCTGCAGCCGCTTTGGCATCTTTTTGCCGGAGGGCAGTGAACAAAGCAGGAATGCGCTGAGCGGCATAGCGCACATAAGGATTGTCGGGGAGGGAGATCGGTTCATCTTCCAACAGGGAGAGGAGCGGAGCGAAGCCCTCCGGTTTGCCGCTGGTGAGGATAATCTCCCGCAAGGCCTGCAAAGCTGCCGGATGAGGAAGCTGCAATGGAATGCAGGGAGAAAAAAGCGAAAGGGAAGTAATTTCGGCCCGCGCAAAATGGACGGTATGCTCGCTTTGCGGAAAGAAGATGCCTTCCCGGGAAAGGAGAGCGGGTTCCCCGACGGTAAGAGCCGGCAGAGAGCTGCTGAGCCGCGCAGCGCAGGGATAAAGCGGACGGGTATCATCCAGTAACGTAACCAGCTGGCCCTGCCACAATAAATTAGCCGAGCTATGGAACACCGATTGAACGGCGGCTTCCTCCAGATGCGATGGAAGCAGGGCAAGAAGCTGGGCTGAGATGGCCTCAGCGGTGGAAGTTGACTTCATAGATCTTGAGGGCAATTTGCAAATTCAGCATCTGATCGGCATTATCAAAGCTGACATGAGCCAATTCTTTGATGCGCTGAATACGGTAGGCGACGGTATTGTAATGGACGCCCATTTCTTCGGCCAGACGCTTGAGATTGCCGCCGCATTTAAAGTAGAGCGAAAGTGTATGTACCAACTCGGAATCGCGGTCGTGATCGTAATCCACCAGAACCTTGAGCGTTTCATTGTAGAAAATGATGAGCTCCGGACGGAGATTTTCGTAGGAAAGGAAGCGATAAACGCCGAGTTTTTCGAAATAGTGGACACGGGAATTATCAACATTCCAGCAAGCGGCGGCGCGGCGGGCTTCATCGAAGCTCTTCCACAGGTTGGAGGCTTCGGCGTAGCTGCGGCCAATTCCGATGGAGGTAAGGGAGAGAATTCCCTCCGCTTCCAGAGCGGCCAGAGCGGTATCCACAAAGTTGTGAAGCGCCTGGAGATATTCGCTGTCCTCTCGCGAGGGAGATTCGAATACCAGCACAATGCTATCGCATTTATTAACGAACAGAACCTTGGTGGTGCTGTCGCGGCTGATACGCCGCAGGATATTGACAATGCTGTTATTGGTTTTGTAAAGGGAGCTGTTGCCAAGTGTGGCATTCCCGGAAAGAACCCGGATGACAGCCACGCGATGCTCGGCATCCACATCGAAATCGAAGTACTCGGCATTGGCCAGTGACTTGCGCTGACGTTCTTCATCGTGCACCAGAAGGTCATCGAGGAAGGTTGCCTTGTGGTTGTTTTCCATCTCGTACATCGAGATCTTTTTGATCATATCCAGTGCGATGAGCGAAGTGGAAGCTTCCAGAACGGCAAGGTCTACGCCGGTAATTTCGCGGTTATCCTCCCAAATATAGATGCTGCCGTATTTTTTCTTATCGCTGTAGATGGGGATGATGATCTTATTGCAGATGAGGCCATCGATGTTATCCACTTCGCGGCTGCTCATCAGGGAAACCGTCTCTTTGCCCGAAGAACCGGTGCGGACGAGATTTTCCATCCGGCGGGTAATACTTTCGCGGCGCTGCTCACTGCAGGCCAGGACGAAAGAAGAGAAGAAATCATTGTAGATAGCGACACTGTTGCCAAAGCGATCGAACAGCGTCTGCACAATCGATTGCAGGTTGCCGCCGCTGAGCATGGTGGCGGTCAGCGCCTTTTGCAGTTCGTAAATATCCCCTAGGGTTTGCGCCTGATTATTGACGATGGTGGTCATGATGGGGGTGATGATCTGCGAGAAAGAAATGTTATTGGGAATTTCAAACAGCGGGAAGCCGAGATTGTTGCAGAGATCAAGGATCTTCTGCGGGATCTCATTGATGTAGCTGTTGAACTTGAGGCCCAAGCCGACGACACCGTGGGCATGGAGCTGAGGAATCAGATCCATGAGCTGGGGAATGTTTTCCCGAACAGCATAGGCGGTGGAAACCAGAAGTTCGCCGCCGGAGACAAGACTGACTACGTTGGGATCGACCATGACGCTGACCGAGGTAACAATTTGATCGGTCCCGGAAGCGCCGGCCAACAGGCGAGCATCGTGCAGGATATCCATGCGAAGAATGGCTTTCATCGAAATGCCATAATTGGTATCCATGTCGTTCGCCCCCTTTTGCAGTTCCGCCTGGCGGAAGTAGTGGAAACAGGGGACAGCCCTTACTGCGCTCCCATGTTCTTTCTAATAGCTATTCTACTATTAAATAATATAAAATGCAATAGGGTTTGTGATGTTTTTACACCGTAGAAAATTTATTGGTTTTTTGATGGATTTTGACGTATGCATATTGCACAATAAATAGTGTAAAATAAAGTGCAGAATAAACAAAACAATATTGATATGGAAAATATGCCCTGTATATGACAAAAATAAGGCGCTACCGTCTTGTGAGATTATCACAAGATGGCAGCGCCGATTTGGATATTATGCTGTGAGAAATTTTAGCCGAGGGTAAACAGCAGGTCGCCGGTATTGATGGCAGAACCAGCAGCAACCGCGATGGAAGCGATGCGGCCCCCTTCGGGAGCGACTACTTCGTTCTCCATCTTCATGGACTCGACGATCATAACGACCTCGCCGGCAGCAACGGTATCACCGGTATTCTTGCACAGACGCAGAACGGTGCCGGGCAGGGGGGAGGTAACATTGGCAGCGCCGCCAGCAGCCGGAGCGGCAGCGGGGGCAGGAGCAGCAGCCGGGGCAGCAGCGCGGGGAGCGGCTGCGGGAGC
>DMMB01000006.1:8705-16044 GCA_003453215.1 Oscillospiraceae bacterium
CTGCAGCAGGAGCTGCGGTGGAGGTACCGACGACCTCTACCTCAGCATCATACGTTTTTCCATTTATTTTTATTAGGAATCTTTTCATCGATTTGTCCTCCATCAGAAATTAGTAAGGTGGGTCTCCAGGGAGAATCCTCGCGCAGGGAGAGAATGCGAACCTGCTCCGGCGCACAACCCATCATAGCGGCGATGGCGGCGATAACGGCAGCAATTTCATCTTCATCTTCCTGCGGGGCAGCAGGGGCTGCGGCCACGGGGGCCGGAACGGGGGCGGGAGCGGCCTTTTTCCCAAAGATCGCTTTGCCCAGCAGCAGCCCGACCAGCAGCGCAATGGCAATATACAGATACATCATAATCATTCACGCTCCTTTTGATTAGAGCGGAACATTGCCGTGTTTCTTTCTGGGAGCTTCCACGACCTTGCCATCGAGCATTTCCATGGCAGCGATGATCATCTGACGGGAGGTGGAGGGAATGATGACGTCATCCACCATGCCGCGTTCGGCAGCCTTGTAAGGATTATTGAACTCGCGCTTGTACTCATCGATCAGTTCCGCACGCTCTTCGGGAGTGGCCTTACGGAAGATGATGTTAGCGGCACCCTCAGCGCCCATTACGGCGATCTCAGCGGTGGGCCAGGCGTAAACGATATCGGAGCCCAGATCCTTGCAGCACATGGCGAGGTAAGCGCCGCCGTAGGCCTTACGCAGGATCATGGTAACTTTCGGAACGGTGGCTTCGCAGTAAGCATAGATAACCTTGGCGCCGTGGCGAATGATACCGCCATGCTCCTGGGTGGAACCGGGCAGGAAGCCGGGAACATCGACCAGGGTGAGCAGCGGAATGCCGAAGGCATCGCAGGTACGGATAAAGCGGGCAGCCTTATCGGAGCAGTTGATATCCATGCAGCCGGCCATGGCCTTGGGCTGGTTGGCAATAATACCAACAGAGCGGCCGTTGAAGCGGGCGAAGCAGGTAATCATATTGGGGGCATACATTCCCATGTAGTCCATGTACTCGCCGCCATCGGTGATGGCCTTGATGACTTCGTACATATCATACGCCTTGTTGGGGTTATCGGGAATGATGGTATCCAGCTGATCGGCAATACGATTGGGATCATCACCATTGAAGATGGTGGGAGCGGAATCGAGATAATTGGAGGGCAGATAGCTGAGCAGACGACGGATCTGATTGATGCAGTCGGTGTCATCGGAAGCCATGAAGTGCGCCACGCCGCTGACGCGGTTGTGGGTCATAGCGCCGCCCAGTTTTTCGGCATCGATCTGTTCGCCGGTAACGGATTTGATTACATCGGGGCCGGTGATGAACATCTTACCGGTCTTATTGACCTGGAAGATGAAATCGGTGAGGGCGGGGGAGTAAACAGCACCGCCGGCGCAGGGACCCATGATGGCAGTGATCTGCGGAACAACACCGGAAGCAGCGGTATTGCGGAAGAAGATCTTGCCGTAACCTTCCAGACCGTCCAGACCTTCCTGAATACGGGCGCCGCCGGAATCGTTCATGCCTACTACAGGCGCGCCGACCTTACGGGCGTTTTCAAGGATCTTGCAGATCTTATTGGCCTGCACTTCACCCATGGAACCACCAACAACGGTGAAATCCTGAGCATAGGCGTAGACGATACGGCCGTCTACCTTACCGTAGCCGCCAACAACACCATCCCCGGGGAAGTGCTGTTTTTCCTGGCCAAAGTAGTAGCAGCGGTGGACAACGAAGGCATCGATCTCAACGAAGGTGTTGGGATCAAACAGGGTCTCGAGGCGCTCACGAGCGGTCATTTTGCCCTGCTCGTGCTGCTTGTCGATACGCGCCTGGCCGCCACCGAGAGCGATTGAACCTTTCCGTTCAATCAGGTCTTCAAGTTTGGTCATAGTTTTATCCTTCTTTCAAAGAGTATATGGATCACCGCCGGCCGGGAAACCCCCGGCTGACGGATCTGGCCCCTAAGTAAAAATATAAAGATTAGTGGAACTTTTCGACGTACTCGTCGGCCTTGGCTTCTTCCCAGCCCAGCATATTCACCAGGACATCGCGGGTAGAAGAGCCAAGCGCGGGTGCGGGATGATGATCGGCATCGGCATCGACGGAAGCCATCTTAACAGGGTTGCCGGCAATCTTGACCTTGCCCATGCCGGGCTGGTCTACTTCGATGAGCATATTGCGGGCGGCGACCTGAGGATCGCTGAACAGCTTATCGACGGTATTGATGCCGGTGCAGGGCACGCCGGCCTGCTCCAGGATCTCCAGCCATTCGGCGGTGGTCTTGGTACGGGTCTTTTCGGTCAGCAGATCGCCGATGAGCTTGAGGTTCTGGTTGCGGTGCATATTGGTATCGAAACGGGGATCATCGATGAGTTCCGGGCAGCCCAACGCATTGCAGAAAGCAGCGTACAGGCGGTTGTTGCCGCAGGCAGCGATGACATAGTTATCCTTGGTTTCGAATGCCTGGAAAGGAGTAACGGTGGGATGAACGGCGCCCATGGGGCCGGCCACCACGCCGGTAGCAGAATATTTGATGATGGCATTTTCGAGAATGGCCAGCTGGCAATCCAGCATACCCACATCGACCATATCGCCTTCGCCGGTGATGGAGCGCTTATACAAAGCGGTAACAGCGCCGAAAGCACCAAAGATGCCGGCAATAATATCGCCGATGGAAGCGCCGACGCGAACGGGCTTGCCGCCGGGTTCGCCGGTGATGCTCATAACACCGCCCATGGCCTGCACGACCATATCATAAGCGGGACGGGGAGCATAAGGACCGGTCTGACCAAAGCCGGAAATCGCCACATAAATCAGCTTGGGGTTTACCTTCTTAAGCTCTTCATAGCCCAGGCCCATGCGGTTCATGGCGCCGGCTTTCAGGTTTTCTACCACAATATCGACGTGTTTGACCAGATCCTTGAACATTTCAACGCCTTCGGGATCTTTGGTGTTGCAGACTACACTCTTTTTACCGTGGTTGACACTGACAAAATAGCCGCTTTGGCCATTGACAAACGGGCCGTAGCCGCGGCTGTCATCGCCGGTGCCGGGTTTTTCTACTTTGATGACTTCGGCCCCCATATTGCCGAGCATCATGGAGCAGTAGGGACCTGCCAGCGCATTGGTGAAATCCAGTACGCGAATTCCCTCCAAAGGTTTCTTGGACATGATAAAACGACCTCCCAAAATGATGTAGATGGGCGCCGGCCGCAGCGGTAGGGTTTCGGCCATTGGCGGCCCGATGACAAAGTGGGCGGAACTGCGGGAATGCCTTGCCAAGGGCGCAATTTTCCTGCCCAATTTGTTATTTATCTACATTATAAAGGAAAGCGAAAAAAAAGTAAATGGCAGATGTATTTTTTTAGTACCAAGAAAGAACCAAGTTTTTTGTTGAAAATACATAGAAAAAATGATTTTTTAGGAAGAAAGTGGGTTAATAATTTAACAGGCATTAGAATATATCAACAAAGTCATAAGAAAAATTTCGCTGTTCTTACCAAAATATATCGAAAAACGCCGAACGGCGTTCTGACAAAAATCACGGGAGGTTTCCTTTTTTGTTGTGATATATCCACAAGTCTCATTCTTCCAATATACACAAATTGAATGGGAACATTTAGGCATTATATCAAAAATGATGAAAAAGAATTGCATTAAAATTGGCCCGATATTATAATGTAAATGCTGTATAAGTGTTACTCTGCATAAAACCAATCAAAAAGGAGTGCTTACATTGAAGGAATTTAACTATTTCGCTCCGGGTTCTGTGGAAGAAGCTCTTGAACTGATGAAAGAGTACGAAGGCAAGTACACCATCCTGAATGGTGGTACCGACGTAATGATTCGTCTGCGCGAGCGTCTGATCAATCCGGAGGCCGTGATTGACATCAAGCGTATTCCCGGCTTGAAGGAAATCACTTTCTCTAAGGAGGACGGCCTGTACATTGGCGCATGCGTAACCTGCAAGGAGATCTCCGAAAGCGAGATCGTAAAGGAACATTATCCTTTCTATGCCCAGGCGGCTTCTGTTCTGGGTTCCCAGCTGGTTCGCGGCCGTGCCACCAGTGTCGGCAATGTCATCAACGCTTCTCCTCTGGCAGATACCGTGACCCCCCTGGTAGCCTGCGATGCCAAGCTGGTTGTTGTGGGACCCGAGGGTCAGCGTGAAATCTCCCTGGTGAGCTGGGCTGGCGAAAGCCAGGAAGAAAGAATCGCCCGCGGCGCATTCTTTATCTTCGTGCGCAAAGTTGGCCTGAAGCCCGGTGAGATGGCGATCGGCCTGAAGGTGCCCTATGTAGAGGGCCAGAAGGCTGTATTTACCAAGTTTGACCGCCGCAAGGAGGTAGACCTTTCTACCGTGTGCGCTACCGTAGGTAAGTTTGGTGAGGACTACCGCGTAGCCATCGGCTCCTGCGCTCCTACCCCCATTCGTCTGCCCAAGACCGAAGCCCTGCTGAAAGGCAAGAAGCTGACCCCCGAGCTCATCGGCGAGGCGGCTGAACTGGCCGGCAGCGAGGTTTCTCCCATCAGCGACGTCCGCGCTTCCGCTGAGTACCGCATCAGCCTGGTAAAGGTTGCTGTACGCAGAAGCCTGGCCGAGCTTTCTGCATGAGAAAGGAGCGTGCCGAAAAATGAAAACTTATCATGTTGATTTCTTTGTAAACGGCGAGGAATATGAGCTGGATGTACCGGCGAATAAAACCGCGCTGAATATTATCCGCGATATGCTGGACCTGACCGGCGCCAAGGAAGGCTGCGGTGCCGGCGAGTGCGGCGCCTGCGCTATGATCGTTGACGGCGTACTGTTGAACGGCTGCCTGATGCTGGCCCCCGAGATGGATGGCAAGCATTTTGAAACCGTAGAAGGCTTTGCCGATGAGAAGGGCAACCTGTCTCCCATTCAGCAGTCCTTTATTGACCATGCTGCCCTGCAGTGCGGTTACTGCACGCCTGGCTTTATCGTTTCCGCTACTGCTCTGCTGCGTGAAAATCCTCATCCCACCCGTGATGAAATCACCCACTATATGTCTGGTAACCTGTGCCGCTGCACCGGCTACAAGAGAATTATTGAGGCGATAGAAGATGCTGCCGAGCGCATGAATGGAGGTGCCAAATAATGAGTAAATATGTTGGCGTAAGTGTTCCTCGTGTAGACGGCGTTAAGAAAGTAACCGGCGCTGCCAAATACGTTGGCGATATGAAATGGCCCCGTATGCTGTATGCCAAGTGCGTAAAGAGCCCCTATGCTCATGCCAAGATCCTGAGCATCGATGTCTCTGCCGCCAAGGCCATGAAGGGCGTTCACGATGTTATTACCGGCGACTACTACACCAAGCGCGGCGGTCTGTACCTGGAGGATAAAAACTTCCTGGCAGTAAACACCGTTAAGTTCTATGGCGAGCCTGTAGTGGCCATTGCAGCCGAGACCCCTGAGATTGCGGAGGCGGCCTGCGACCTGGTAAAGGTAGAGTACGAGCCCCTGCCCGTTATCAATAACCCCATGGAAGGTATGGCCAAGGATGCCATCCTCATCCACCCCGAGCTGCATACTTATAAAGTAGTACCCATCTTCCATCCTCAGGCACATACTAATATCTCCCACCATCACATCATCCGTAAGGGCGATGCCGATGCGGCCTTCAAGTATGCCGAAGAGCATCCCGATGAGTACTACATCACCGAGCATGAGTACCATGTTCCTCATGTTCAGCATACCCCCATCGAAAACCACGTAGCCGTGGCTCAGTACGAGCCAGACGGTAAGTGCACTGTTTGGGCTTCCTGCCAGTCCCCGTATGCGGTTCGTCAGGCGCTGTCTGCCTCCTTTGATATCCCGCTGAACAAGATGCGTATCATCTCCCCCTATGTGGGCGGCGGCTTCGGCGCCAAGGCCGGTACCACCATCGAAGGTATCATCATTCCTCTGGCCATGCACAGCAAGGGCCGTCCCGTTATGATGGAATACACCCGTGAGGAAGAGTTTGTCAACTCCTATGTTCGTCAGGGTCTGTACACCAAGATCAAGACCGCAGTTCGCAAGAGCGACGGTAAGTTCCTGGCGGTTCAGAATAACTTCTACTGGGATGGCGGCGCCTACACCGAGTATGGCGTAAACATCGTTAAGGCCTCCGGCTTTGCTTCCACCGGCCCTTATGAGTTCGACAATGTTAAGACCGACGCTTACTGCGTTTACACCAACAACCCCGTAGGCGGCCCCTACCGTGGTTTCGGTATGTGCGAGATCCACTTCGGTATCGAGCAGAACATCGATGAGGTTGCCAAGGAGATCGGCATGGATCCCATCGAGATCCGCCGTGTCAACGGTCTGGCCCCCGGCAAGTCCACCGGTACCGGCGAGATCATGAAATCCTGCGGCTTCCTGGAGGCCCTGGATCAGGTCGCTGAGGCCATTCAGTACGATAAGCCCTGCGATCCTCCCTCCGGCCCCCACAAGGTACGCGGCAAGGGCATTGCCGGCGGCTGGAAGTCCCCCTCTCAGCCCACCAATGCCGGTTCCGCTGCCATCATTCGTATGAATGAGGACGGCACCTTCTTCCTGATGACCTCCGGTCACGATATCGGCCAGGGCTCCGATACTGCCCTAACCCAGATTGCCGCCGAGGTTCTGTGCTGCGATCCCTCCAAGTTTACCATCCGCACCGGCGATACCGACCATACCCCCTATGAGTGGCAGACCGTTGCCTCCCGTATCACCTACTGCGCCGGTAATGCGATCAAGCTGGCGGCTGAGGACCTGAAGGAGAAGCTGCTGGATTTGGCTCAGATCAAACTGGGCTACATCAAGCGCGAACTGTACCTGGAAGATGGTTGGATCATCAACCGCAACCACCCCGAAAGCCGTATGCCCATGTCCGATCTGGCTCTGGGTCTGGCCTTTGAGGATGGCTCCGGTTACGGCGGCCCCGCCATCGGCGTAGGTACCTTCACCCTGCCCAATAACATCAACTACGATCCCGCTACCGGTTATTCTCCCAAGCCCGCAGCATTCTGGACCACCGCTGCTGCCGGCGCTGAGGTTGAGATTGATACCGAGACCGGCGTTATCGAAGTAAAGAAGATGGTAGAGAGCTGCGACCCCGGCCACATTGTCAACCCCGAACTGTACAGAGCACAGGTAGAGGGCGGTATGATGCAGGCACTGGGCACCGTACTGTATGAGGAACTGCTGCTGAAAGACGGTAAGGTTCTCAATAAGTCCTTCGTAGACTACAAGATCCCCACCATCGATAACACCCCCGAGACCTTCGTGGCGATGGGTGTTGAGCATCCCGAAGAGACCGGCCCCTTTGGCGCCCGTGGTATC
>DMMB01000006.1:16260-25549 GCA_003453215.1 Oscillospiraceae bacterium
CCTGCCATGGTTCCCGGTGCTCCCGCCATTGCCAATGCCATTTACAATGCCACTGGCTGCCGCTTTACCGAGATGCCCATTACTCCTGAGCGTATGCTGAAGGCCCTGCAGGAGAAGGCTGCTGCGGAGAAGAAGTAATTCGCCCAAAAGCGCCCAATATAGTGTAAAAATGACAGGCACCTGCCGCTGTGGTGGGTGCCTGTTTCTATATCTTTGTGGCAAATTAACATAATATTAACACCGGTGTTTTCTCAATGACGGAACGGAAAATCACCATTTTTACTGCAAAGGCTGCAAAAAGAGAGAAATGTGGAAGCAAATTTAGTAAAATATGCACATGATGAAATTAGGATAAGCTTATATCAATCCGAAGATAAGCAGAAAAATGGCCTAAATGGTTAGGGATAATTCCCAATGGAAAACGGCAAAATGCACAATATCAAAATCTGTAAATTGTGGAATACAGGAAAAGTGGATAGGAGAGATTGAATTTTTTATGAACACAAGATATAATGATGATGTTGTAATAAGTAGGCTTCGATGGATTTTCCCGGAGAAACCCGCGCCGAAGCGTAGTACATAGATGGGCGTTGCCAGACTTATTATAACTTGGTTAAGTAACCAAGAGAAATGGAGAATCCAAATCATTGAGGAGGCAAATTTAATGAGTACTAAAGTTACCGGCATTTATGATGCTCGTAAGGAACTCGGCTGGGGCAAGACCATTATTATGGGTCTGCAGCAGTGCTTCGCCATGTTCGGCGCTACCATNNATGCAGTTTGCGGATGTTGCTTGTGCGTTAAAAACGCAAACTGCTATAATAGGTAACATTATAGTGCGCGGCTGCTCTGATTGCAAGATGCAGAGCACAAAATACGGAAAACGGTTGCAGGAACCGCGGGTTTCTGGTATACTTTACAAGGTAAAACACGAAAGGGGAGAGCGGTATGCGAGATTCGATGTTCCGAAGCAAGGGTGCTGCTGTTTCCGTTCCATCTTACATTTCATCCTGATTTCAGAGGCATTGCCGCTTTTGCGCGGCGGTGCCTTTTTTTCAGGGGTGGGTTTCTTAAAGGAGGAAAACCATGCAGCAAAACATCGATTATTCCAAGGGCATTTATGATGCCCGTCAGCTGGGCACGGGCCGGATGCTGATTCTGGGCATCCAGCACATGTTCGCCATGTTCGGCGCTACCATTCTGGTACCCGTACTGACCAACAGCTATGAGGGTGCTGAGGGCATGGGCCTTTCCGCTTCTGTTACCCTGTTCTGCGCTGGTATTGCGACCCTGTGGTTCCACTTCATCAGCAAAGGTAAGGTTCCCGTATTCCTGGGCTCTTCCTTTGCATTCCTGGGCATGTATGCCGCCATCATCCCCGCCTACGGCAAAGAGTATGCTACCGGCGGCGTTATGGCTGCAGGCGCCCTGTACGTTGTTCTGGCTATCCTGATCAAGGTTTTCGGTACCAAGAGAGTTATGAAGCTGTTCCCGCCCGTTGTGTGCGGCCCGCTCATCATCCTCATCGGTATTAACCTGGCTGCTTCCGCAGTTAACAACGTGTTAACCAACTGGATCCTCGGTGTTGTTCCGATCCTGGTTATCATCATCTGCAACACCTGGGGCAAGGGCATGATCAAGATCATCCCCGTTCTGATTGCTCTGATCGTTTCCTACATTGTAGGCATCATCATGGGTGCTGTTGACTTCAGCTCCATCGGCGAAGCTGCTTGGTTTGGCCTTCCCAACTTCCATCTGCCCAAGTTCAATGCAGACTGCATCATCGCTGGTCTGGCGGTTGCTGTTGCTGCCATGGTTGAGCACGTCGGCGACGTTATGGCTATCGGCGCTACCTGCGGCAGAAACTTCATTGCTGATCCCGGTCTGACCCGTACTCTGCTGGGCGATGGTATCGGCACCTCTCTGGCTGGTCTGCTCGGCGGCCCTGCCAACACCACCTACTCCGAGAACACCGGCGTAGTTGCCCTGACCCGCGTATTCGATCCCTTCGTAATGCGTGTTGCTGCTGTCATGGCTATCATCCTGTCTCTGTCTCCCAAGTTCGAGCAGGTTATCAACTCCATCCCCGTTGCCGTTATCGGTGGTATCTCCTTCGTTCTGTATGGCATGATCGCCGCTACCGGTATTCGTACCATCGTAGAGAACCAGGTTGACTTTGTTAACATGCGTAACGTTCTGATCGCTGCTATCATCCTGGTATCCGGTCTGGGCTTCAACACCTATCCCATCGTGATCGGTGGTGTTTCCTTCGGCGGTCTGGCTTGCGCTGCTGTGTTCGGCATCATCCTGAACGCTGTTCTGCCCGGTAAGGACTACGAGTTCAAAGAGGAATAATTCCATCCTTTGAATAAAAATCCCTTTAGAGCTTGAGGGAGAGGAGTTCATCGAGAAGTGAACTCCGCCAAATAGACAGCTCCATTTCTCATCGTGTTTAACACAGAAGCCCCCCCGTCCGTAAGGACGGGGGTGTTTTTGTAGGAGGGAAATCATGTGCTGCAGCTCTTGGCTTTTATGAAAAAAGGACAGCCGGTAAGCTGTCCCTTTTATCCTATTTTATTGCTGCAGAGCGGCCAAAAGATCTGCCTGTGTATCAATATCAAAGTGTTCCTGCGGGGGAGCCGAAATGGTGTGAACCAGTTCGGGATGTGCGCGCATAACCTCCCGGCCGCCTACATCGCCGCCCTGAGCAAGCAGCTCCTCATATACAGTGGCAGGGAAGATGGAGGGGATGGAAAAGCGCCCTTCAAATTCGCAGCCCCAAATGCCGCCGGGATCGCTTTCCCACGCCGCTATCAGCCGTTGGAGCGTTCCTGCGCTGAGAAATGGCTGATCGCCGGTGAGAAACAGGCAGCCATCGCTTTGCCGGCAGCCAGCCAGCCCCAACCGCAGGCTGTGGCTCTGGCCCAATTCCGGCTGGGGATTGAGCAGAACCGTAAAGCCGGCAGCCTTCGCCAGGGGGATCGTTTCGGCTGAGCACACAGCGACTTTTGGTGCGACGGGCAATCCCTGCACCAAATCAAGGGTATGGCACAGCAGCGGCTTTCCGGCCAGGGGCTGCAGCAGCTTATTGGCCGCCCCAAAGCGCCGGGAAGCCCCGGCTGCCAGCACCACCAGCGAAAGGTTCATTCGGCGGCCTCCGGGAAGAAATCAGCCAGGTGGGCTTTGGCATAGGCCTTGCAGTCGGCCTCCCATTGGCGGTAGCGCTCCAGCAGGGAACGCCCCTCCGGGGTAAGGGTAGAACCGCCGCCGCCGGCGCCGCCCACTTTGCGCTGGATCAGCGGATAGCCCAGAGCGGCCTCGCAGCTGCGCAGCGTGGTCCAGGCTTTGCTGTAGGCAATCTTCATTTCCATGGTGGCAGTACGAATGGACTCGCAGCGATCGATGCGCTCCAACAGTTCTGCAATGCCGGGGCCAAATACTTTGACGTCATCCACGCGGATACGCACCGAAGTGCTGGCGGTCATTTGTTTGTTGTTCATAGGAAGACCTCCTTTTTTGAGTTCCTTGATGCTCCTATTATGACGGATATGAATTGACTTTTCAAGGGCTGCGTGTTATTCTTTGAACAGGATATCGAAGAAAACCGGAGGGAGAGAATGAACGTGGAATGTCATTCGGCAATGTCGGCTGTTGGGCTGGAAAATTCCAAAGTGACGGCCATTATTGGCGGCGGTGGAAAAAGCAGCCTGATGGCAACACTGGGGGAAGAATATCGCCAAAACGGTGAAACGGCCATCATGACCACATCGACCCATATCCGGGTGCCGAAACAAGATGGCTATATGGGCAGCAGCGCGGAAGAACTGCGGAATCTTTTGGCCGAACGACGCCTGCTAACGGTGGGAATGCCAACCGCGGATGGCAAATTTGGCCCTTCTCCCTTGCTGGAGCAGCTGCCGGCCCTTGCAGATCGTGTTATAATAGAAGCGGATGGCACCAAGGGCCTGCCGCTGAAAGTGCCCAACGAACGGGAGCCGGTGATTCCGGATTTTGCGGAGACGGTGGTAGCGTTGGCGGGGCTTTCGGCTTTGGGACGGCCGCTGGGGAAGGTCTGTCACCGCCCGGAACTGGCCATGCAGCAGTTTGGCCTGGAACCGGAGCGAACGGTGACCCCGGAAGTGATGGCGGAGCTGCTGAGTTCGCCCCTGGCCCAGCGAAAAAATGTGGGGGATCGTCGCTATATTGTGCTGCTGAACCAGATGGATACTGCCCAGCCGGAGCAGATAGAAAAACTGGCTGCCCTGCTGCTGCAAAAAGGAGTAGAGCGCGTGGTGGCTGCGGCCCTGCAGCGCCGTCCCGGTGAATATGTGGTTAGGAAGCAATAGGAGGAGAGAAATATGCTGATTGCGATAAAGGGAGCAGGAGACCTGGCCACCGGCATTGCCTGTCGGCTGCACCGGTGTGGTTTTCAAATTGTCTGCACCGATATTGAAAAGCCCACGACGGTGCGCTGTACGGTGGCTTTTTCCCGCGCGGTGTATGATGGCACTGCAACGGTAGCAGGGGTGACGGCGCGGCTGGCCAAAGATGCCGAGGACGCCCGCCGCATCATCGGGGAGGGGGAGATCCCCATTCTCATTGACCCGGAATATAAGGAAACGAAAAAAATGGAACCGGCAGTGCTGGTGGATGCCATCATTGCCAAGAAAAACATCGGCACCAAAATCACCGATGCGCCGCTGGTAGTGGGCATCGGTCCGGGCTTTACCTCCGGGGTGGATTGCCACTTCTGCGTGGAGAGCAACCGCGGCCATGATATGGGCCGTACGCTGTACGAGGGTTCCCCCGAACCGGATACCGCCACGCCCGGCAATGTGGGCGGCTTTAGCGGAGAGCGCATTATCCGCGCCACTGCCGATGGCATCTGGCACCCGGTAGCAAAAATTACCGATGTGGTGGAAAAGGGCCAGCTGGTGGCCTATGCCGGAGAAGAGCCGGTCTACGCCAATATGGGCGGCATCGTGCGCGGAATGCTGCCGGAGGGAACCCCTGTGACCAAGGGACTCAAATCCGGGGATATTGACGCCCGGTGCAAAATAGAAAACTGCTTTACTCCTTCCGATAAAGCCAATGCCATCGCGGGCGGTATCTTGGAGGGCGTGCTGTACTATACCAAACTGCTGGAGGGAAAATAAATGCAAGGCGATATTAAAATGAGCAAACTGGCCTCCTGTGGGGGCTGCGGCGCCAAAGTGGGCGCGGGGATGCTGAGCCAGATTCTGCAGGGCATTCCCACCGTAAAGGATGAAAATCTGCTGGTGGGCTACGATACCAGCGATGATGCCGCCGTCTATCGGGTAAGCGACGATTTGGCCATTGTGCAGACATTGGATTTCTTCCCGCCCATCGTGGATGATCCCTATATGTTTGGGCAGATCGCGGCCGCCAATGCCATCAGCGATATTTATGCTATGGGAGCGACGCCCAAAATTGCACTGAACATCATGACGGTGACGCCGCAGATGTCCAAGGAGATGATCCACGAGGTCCTGCGCGGCGGCTACGAAAAAGCCTATGAAGCGGGTGTCATTATTGCCGGCGGCCATACCATCAATGACCAGGAGCCAAAGTACGGCCTTTCCGTAACCGGCTTTGCCCGTCCCGATGAGATCCGCATGAACTGTACCCCACTGGAGGGTGATAAGCTTATCCTCACCAAACCCCTGGGCATTGGCATTACCACTACGGCCAACCGCGCGGAACTGGCTCCGCCGGAACTGTACCAGCGCGCTGTAAAGCAGATGGCGACCCTGAATAAATACGCCTGCGAGATTGCACAGAAATACCGCGTGCACAGCATGACCGATGTAACCGGCTTTGCCCTGATGGGTCACGCCACCGAAATGGCCCGCGGCAGCGATCTGACCATTGTGATTGATAGCACCAAGGTACCGGTGCTGCCCGGTGTGCAGCCCCTGGCCGAAATGGGCCTCATCCCGGAAGGCGCCTACCGCAACCGACAGTTTGCCGGCCCCACCGCCCGCTTTGCCGAAAGCGTCCCGCTGTATCTGCAGGATATTTTGTATGATCCGCAGACCTCCGGCGGAT
Organism: Oscillospiraceae bacterium; assembly: GCA_003453215.1. Lineage (GTDB taxonomy): Bacteria > Bacillota > Clostridia > Oscillospirales > Ruminococcaceae > Angelakisella. The sequence continues at coordinate 22,330 of DMMB01000006.1, forward strand.
TGCTTATTGCCGTGGATGCCAGAGACGCCGAAAAACTGCTGGAGGAACTGCAGCAGTGTGAAAAGGTGCCGGGCGCTGCCATCATCGGCTGTGTGGAAAAGTATCAGGATTGTTCCATCTATGTAAAATAAATGCATAAGAAACAGAAACCCGGAGCTTCCGTAAAAGGAAACTCCGGGTTTTGTGATAGGGCGGAGCCCCGCAAAAAAGACGCCCCGCAGGGGCGTCCCTTTGTACCTTGCGCAAGGTTATGCAAGATCATGGATCGCCTGTATGGCGGTATCCACTTCTTCTTCGGTGGTTGTATAGCCGATGGAAAAGCGCACCGTCCCCTCGGGGTAGGTCCCCAGCGTTTTGTGCGCCAGGGGAGCGCAGTGCAGCCCGCAGCGCGTCAGGATGCCATACTGCTCCTCCAACTGGAACGCGACCTCAGCGTTATCCTGCTGTAGAAAATCCACCGAAATGACGCCAACCCGCCCTTTGGCATCGGCCGGGCCGGGGACGCGGATATGTTCATTGCCGCGCAGTCCGCTGAGGAACCGTTCGGTCAGCGCCATTTCCCGCCGGTGCAGGGCGTCAGGGCCCACTTCCAGCAGATAGCGCAGCGCTGCCCCAAGGCCCATGATGCCGGGCAGATTGGGGGTTCCGGCCTCGTAGCGGTCGGGCAGGGTGGGGGGCATTTCCAGCGAAGCGGACAGGCTGCCGGTACCGCCGGCAATGAGCGGCGTCATGGCTCGGTTCATAGCTTCGTTCATCACAAAGCCGCCAATGCCGGAGGGGCCTAAGAGACCTTTGTGGCCGGTAAAGCACATGGCATCCACCTGCTGCTGCCGCATACTAAAGAGAAAGTGTCCGGCAGCCTGGGCCGTATCCACCGCAAAAAGTACGTCATGGCGACGGCAGATGGCGCCGATCTCCGCAATGGGCTGGATGGTCCCGCTGACGTTGCTGGCATATTGCATTACCACCAGGCGGGTTTGCGGGGTAAAAAGCTTTTCAAATTCCGCCAGGCGCAGCACGCCGGTTTCATCACAGGGGGCAATGGAAACCGCAACTCCCGCCGCCTGCAGCTGGGTGGCCGGGCGTGCCACGGCATTGTGTTCCATTCCGCTGATGATGAGATGGTCGCCGGGGTGGAGCACTCCTTTCATAATCATATTTAAGCTCATGGTAACGCCGCTGGTAAAGATGGCATAGCTGGGGTCTTCACCGGCATCGAACAGCCGGCAGAGGTCTTCCCGTACTGTAAGGGTAGAAAGCGCGGCTTCCGCCGTTGCGCGGTAGCTGGAACGATTGACATTGACGCCAATCTTTTCGATATAGTCCTTCATAGCCTGCCCCACGCCCGGTGCCTTGGGGAAACTGGTCGCGCCGTTATCCAGGTAAATTTGCTTCATGGGTTTCCTCCGTTCTCCTTATGTGAGGATATGGTTCTTTTGTTATTGTAACACCGATGGCTGGTAAATACAAGTAATATTCACCCTTAGCCTATGTGGGGAATGCTGTCCCGGTGCAGCAATGGTCCGGAAAAGGCGCGCCGGCATAAGATGGTGCGGGGAGATACCCCACAATGCCCGAAAGGGGGCAGCTTCCATGGAATATTTGGCGACGTTTCCCAATCAGATGCAGGCCTTGGAATACGCAAGAGCGCTTACCCGCCGCGGAATTCCCAACCGGCTGATGCCGCGGCCCCGCGCACTGGAGGCCAGCTGTGGTACAGCGGTGCACTTTACCAGCGGGCAGTCCCCGGCCACGCTGCGGAACCTGGCGCCGGTAAAGGCTCTGTATCGGGTGGAAAACGGCAGTTACTTGCCGATTGGCTGAAAAACCGGGCGGTTTTTCCCTTTTTACAGAGGGGGAAGAGCCGCCCGGTCCAGGACTTGAAATTGTGCCAAAAACGACTATACTTATGAATAAAACGACTTAAAGTGAAAAACTTCTCATGTTATAATGGAAACGAAAACACAAGACCATGCAGTTGACTCAAGCGATACTGCAGGGGAAAGGATATAAAAATGCAAGGATTTCTGCTCTCTCTCCGGGTAGTGATGCCCATTCTGCTGATGCTGTGCGTAGGTATGCTGGTGCGGCGGCTGGGCTGGGTAGATGAAAAATCCCTGAATGTAATGGATCGGCTGGGTTTTAAGCTGTTGCTGCCCACTCAGCTGTTTTACAGCCTGTACCGCGCCGAATGGGATGTTTCGGTTTATGGCAAGCCGCTTTTGGCGTCCATCGTCATCATTCTTATCATTCTGGCGCTGTCACTGCTCATTTTCGGGCGGCTGGAGCCGGATCCCAAGCGCCGTGGCCCGGTCATCCAGTGCGAAATCCGCGTGAATTTTGTCATCTTTGGTATGGCCATCATCGCTTCGCTGTACGGCAGCGAAAATACCGGCCTGATCGCGATCATGGCGGCCATTATCATTCCGCTTACCAGCACCATTTCGGCTATTCTATTCGAGGTATACCGCGGCGGCAAGGTGAAGCCTACCATGCTGCTGCTCAATATCATCAAAAATCCGTATCTTATTGGCGCAGTGCTGGGGCTTATTTTCCTGCTGCTGCGCATCCCGCTGCCTCAGCCGGTGGAAAAGACAGTCAGCGACATCGGCGGTATGGCTACCCCCTATTGCCTCATTGTGCTGGGCGGCAGCATTCATCTTTCCCGCTTTGGCGATTACGGGCGTTCGCTGTGGTTGGCGGTGCTGGGCAAAAGCGTTATTATCCCGCTCATCTTTATTCCGCTGGTGGTCTTGGCCGGCTTCCGCGGGGAGGCCCTGGCGGCTCTGGCGGTCATGCTGGCCTGTCCTACGGCTGTTTCCGGCTATACATTGGCCAATCAGTGCGGCGCCGATGGGGAACTGGCCGCGCAGCTCATTGTGGTTACTACGCTGTTTTCGGTCATTACCATGTTCCTTACCATCTGGCTTTTAACCTCTATGGTGCTGATATAACCCATAGAATAAAATCAAAATGCAAGAAAAAACGGACCTATCCGGTGAGGATAAGTCCGCTTTTTGCTATAAACGGAAGGAGTGAACCTGTAAGCCGAGTTCTGTCTGGGACAACAATCTATCTAGGCCTGCTGTTGCCAGCAGGCTCCAGCCACTCTTTTGGGGATCGGGACGGGCAGCCCCATAAGATCCCACTTGGTGTTGCTCCGGATAGGGTTTACATAGCCTTTGGGTCACCCCAAAGCTGGTGAGCTCTTACCTCGCCT
>DMMB01000006.1:25804-29985 GCA_003453215.1 Oscillospiraceae bacterium
GCGGTATCTCTCTGTTGCACTTTCCCGGGCGTCGCCGCCGGCTGCCGTTAGCAGTTATCCTGCCCTGTGGAGCTCGGACTTTCCTCATGCGGGGCCTTTCGGCATCCCGCCCGCTGTTGTCCAGCTCACTCCTTCGGTTTTACGAGTATAACATACGGCCCATGTCAAAATCAAGCTTCCCCGGTAAGTTTGGCATTGACCGCCCGGAAAATGGCTTCATCGGCTTTGCAGACCTTTCGGTCGTAGGTCAGCAGGCCGTTCCGTTCGCCTTCCACATCGCTTACCTGAGTGTAAATGGCCGCGGCCAACCCCATCTCCTTGGCGGGGAGGATTTGCTCCTCCATCAGCTTTTGGAAGGCCCGGTTAAATTCCGCAGGGTCGGTAATCTTCTTGTAACCGAATTCAGCCCCTTCTCCCCAGCAGTGGCCGGGAATGGCACAGTTGTAGCCGCCATATTCCGTCAGGCAGATGGGGCGCTGCTCCTGGGGCAGCTGCTTGTGGTGATACGGCCGGAAATACCAGTGAATGCTCTTAATATCCCCACCGCCCTGGTCATACCAACCGCTGGCGTGGTCGATGGGACGGGTGTTATCCCGCTTTCGGATAAACTCGGTCGCTTTCAGTGCATCGAATTGCCCCCAGCCCTCATTAAAGGGCACCCACAGCGCCAGACTGACGGTATTGTACAGCAGGTCGATCATCTGCCCCAGCTCTTCGTAGTAGTGGCAGCGCCCCGCTTCATCGATGCGGGAAAAGTAGCGGTAACGGTTATCCTTGATCCGCAGTCCCAGGTTGGAAAAGACATAGATGGATAGTGGAGAATAGCTGCTGCCACCATTCATCATATCCTGCCACACCAGCATTCCCAGCCGGTCGCAGTGGTAGTACCAGCGCAGTGGCTCTACCTTGATGTGCTTGCGCAGCATATTAAAGCCCAGCCGCTTCATTTCGGCAATGTCATGGATCAGGGCCTCATCGCTGGGGGCGGTGTAGCAGCCATCGCTCCAGTAGCCCTGGTCCAGCAGCCCGTTCTGGAAATAGGGCTTTCCATTCAGCAGCAGGCGGGGCAGCCCTTTTTCATCGGTTCCAATGCCGAAGGACCGCATTCCAAAATAGCTTTCCACCCGGTCGCCGCCCGGCAGAACGATGGTGACATCATAGAGGAACGGATTTTCCGGCGCCCACAGGTGTAGCTGCTTGGCCGGAATGGAGAGAGTGATTTCACCGGTCTCATCGGTTTGCCCTTCGGCAAGAATAACGCCGTCTTTGTGGATGGTGACGGCGGCCGCAGCGGGATCATCGGCTTCCAGATGAAAGTGAACCGCCATATCCTCCAGCTTGGGGGTAATACGCAGGGAGCGGAGATAATTCTGGGGAACACATTCCAGCCATACCGTCTGCCAGATACCGGATTGCGGGGTGTACCAGATGCCGGTATTTTTCAGCCGCTGCTTGCCGCGGGAAAGGGAACCGGTATCGGTAGGATCGGTGACGCAGAGTTCCAGCGTAAGGGTATTGGCAGGCAGCAGGTCGGTCAGCTCCAGGGTAAAGGGCAGGTATCCGCCGATGTGGGAACCCATTTCCCGGCCATTGACCCATACGGTGCAGCGCTGGTCTACCGCACCAAAGTGCAGCAGCAGGCGTTCGCCCCGGCCAAAACCCTGCGGCAGGGAAACGGTGCGGCGGTACCACAGGTATTCATCGGGCTGCAGAATGTGCCCCACGCCGGAAAGCGGCGTTTCCGGAGAAAAGGGAACCACGATCTCCCCCTGCAGGGCAGTGGGCTTTTCCGGCGTTTTGGTAATGGCATATTCCCATGGGCCGTTCAGGTTCCAGTAGCTTTGCCGTACAAGCTGCGGACGGGGGTATTCCGGCAGGGGGTGCTCCCGGTCGAGCTTTTCTCCCCAGGGGGTTAGCATGGCATCGGTCATGGCAGGTACCGCCTTTCTTGTAAAAATGGAAACGGCGTGCAGCAGAAAAAACCACTGCACGCAGAAAATGACTTCAGCAATCTTCCCAGTGCTGCACCCGGCCGATGGCTTTATCCCAGCCGCGCAGATTGCGTTCACGGGCTTCTTCGCTCATCTGTGGGGTGTACAGTTTATCCAGCGTCCATTGCTCCCGGATCTCTTCCAGACCGTTCCATACGCCGGTGGCAAGACCCGCCAGGTAGGCCGCGCCCAGCGCAGTGGTTTCTCTTATCATGGGGCGGCGGATGGTGGTATGGATGATGTCGCTTTGGAACTGCATCAGGAAGTTATTGGCGGAAGCGCCGCCATCCACCCGCAGCTCCTGCAGCCGGATGCCGGTATCCCGCTCCATGGCCACCAGCACATCCCGGCTTTGGTAGGCAATGGATTCCAGCGCCGCGCGGATAATATGTTTCCGGTTGCAGCCGCGGGTCAGCCCCATGATGGCGCCGCGGGCATACATATCCCAGTAGGGGGCGCCCAGACCGGTAAAGGCCGGTACCACATACACCCCGCCGTTATCCTCCAGCCGGGTGGCAAAGTATTCGCTGTCGGCCGCCTCGTGGATGAGATGCAGTTCATCACGGATCCACTGGATGACCGCCCCGCCAATGAATACGCTGCCCTCCAGGGCATAGCGGGCGGTGCCATCGGCACTGGCGGCCATGGTGGTTACCAGGCCGTTTTTGCTCTGGAAAAAGTCAGTTCCGGTGTTCATCAGCAAGAAGCAGCCGGTGCCGTATGTATTTTTGGCCTCGCCGGGGGCAAAGCAGGTCTGCCCAAAGAGCGCCGCCTGCTGGTCGCCGGCACAGCCGGCAATGGGAATTTCCACGCCGGCGTAGTTCATGGTGCCATAAATGGCGCTGGAGGGTTTTACCTCCGGCAGCATACTCATGGGAATATCCAGTGCTTCGCAGATTTTTTGATCCCAGCACATATGGCGAATATCATACAGCATGGTACGGCTGGCATTGGTATAGTCGGTGACATGAACCTTTCCGCCGGTCAACTTCCAGATAAGCCAGGTATCTACGGTGCCAAAGAGCAGACGGCCTTCCTTTGCCATCTGGCGGGCATCCGGCACATTATCCAGAATCCACTTGATCTTGGTGCCGGAAAAATAGGCATCAATCAAAAGCCCGGTATGTTCGCGGATATAGTCCTCCCAGCCCTGCCGTTTAAGCTCTTCACACAGCGGGGCGGTGCGGCGGCACTGCCACACAATGGCATTGTAGATGGGGCGGCCGGTTTCCTTATCCCATACGATGGTGGTTTCACGCTGATTGGTGATGCCGATGGCGGCAATTTCTTCGGGAGATACGTTGCTTTTGGCCAGTACCTCCACCATCACGCCGTACTGGGAAGAATAAATTTCCATCGGATCGTGTTCCACATAGCCGGCCTTGGGGTAGTGCTGGGGGAACTCTTTCTGTCCCATGGCGATGATATTCTGCTCGCGATCGAATAAAATGGCGCGGGAACTGGTGGTTCCCTGGTCCAGTGCGATAACATACTGCTTCATGGCGGGCCTCCTTGCGGCAAATTTCTAATTCTCATTGTAGTCTTTTTTGTGGCATCTGTCAAAGAAAAACACCCCAAAACGCCGGGAAAACCGGCCCCCGCAGATGCAATTTTTCGCTGATATGAGGAAATCTTATCCTGTTCCATCCAGTATTCATGCAATAGGCATCCATGCATTCCCAGAATTGTAAATGTTCCGTAAAAATTCGGCCCTTTTTCTATTGGAGCCATTTCATGAGAGAACACAAAGCAAATGCCCTTATATCCGAAGATACAAGGGCACATGGCTTTCACCGGATCATTGATGCGAATGCAGCCGCTGAATTACTTTCTTTTTAAACTTTTACCGATCACGGCAATCCCCGCCAGCATTTCTGCAATAGACAGTCCCAGCAGCAGTCCCGAGAAAAAATCTTTGACATCGGAGCCGCCCAGGGTATGCGATAGTGCCTGCAGGGCAATCCCCATAACGATAAGGAGAATGCCGATCAGCGTTCCTTTTTGCTTTTCTAATTCTTGTGTTCTTCTCAGCAAATCGAGAATTTGCTCCTCATCATACATCCGGATACTTTTATTGGCCGTTTCTTCGCCATCCATGAGTTCTGAAACCGAAATGTGTAATTCCTCACACAAGTTCTTTACTATGGCGTAATCGGGCATACATTTTCCCGTTTCCCTTAGTTAAAGATA